>JALZMD010000052.1 GCA_030858375.1 Chloroflexota bacterium | reverse complement strand
GCGAGTTTGAGGGCGCCGCCGCCCTCCTGGCAGATGTCACAGAAGAACGTACCCTTGAGGACGCTCCACCGGGCGGAGGGATGAACATCCTCGTGATCGGGGAACGGACACCGGAACAAGATCTCGGAGTTAGCCGTGGTTTTGCCCTCACGAGTAAGCGCCGCGTCGCCGAGTTCGTTCAGGAAGTCCTGGGGGAAATCAGGGGCGGTCATTGCTGCCCCCTATTCTGGTGCTGTCTGTGATATAATTTTGAAGAAGTCATCACAACATCCTTTCTTGAAGCGCCTGTCGATTGCCCCCGACAGGCGCTTTGCTATGCAGCTTGGTCATCGCCGCGAATCCATCGATCGACTGCCTCAACCGGGATCAACCAGGCGCGGCCCTTCTGATAGGCCTCTAGCTGGCCTGACCAAAGCGCGGCCATGACAGCGCTCTTCGATAAACCGGTCATCTGCACCACTTCAGCTGGGCGAACATAGCGACGAGCATCGGTTTTGAGGTCGGTCACTTGTGTTGCCATCGGCGTTTCTCCCGGTCGATAATTGCGATTTTCTGTAGTGCACTAACTGCATGTTATGCTACGTGAGCGCTGTACGCACTGTGCGTAACCGTGTGAATCCGTGTAAGGAGTCGGGCATGGCACGACAGCAACTCGAGAGGTGGGGCATTCGCTTTGGTGTTCGAGTCAATGGAGCGGGCTACGCGTGGAAAGAGACGGTGGACTCGTTGTCGAAGGAGCGCCGGCCGCGTGTACTCGCTCCAACCGACGCTTGGGACGAATCGCCAGGAAAGATAGAGGAGCGCGCCAGAGGTGTTACAAAGTCTAGGAACGGCCTGGACGTTGCGCGGCGAGCTTTCGATGCATTTCGGAGTCTGAGCAAGGACATCACGAGATCGAAGCCCAATGAGGAGGTCGTGACCAAGGGAGAACATGGAACACCCATCCTTCCTGCGGGCATGTACCAGGTTCCAATTCAGCCAATTGAAGAGATCGAAAAAAAGATAAGGGGCTTTGCCAACAAATACGGGGTTCTGTGGGGAGACGATGACCCGCGCACTTTGAAGGACTGGGTGGACGAGGCTGTCGCTTTCCTCGACCTGATAGACGTGGTTGAGGCATTGAACACCGGCCGGTTTGTGGAATTCGAATCGCGGCTCAATGACCACGGGGATGCCTTCGGCATCCGGTATTTCTCTAGGCGAATCTACGCCAAGCGGATGGTGCTCGCGAGACCAGGTGAGATTACGGAGAGCAAGTCGAGCGCGAATGCGCTCACAACAGAGGTAACGGACTTCTACGAATTGGCAAGAACCGGCACGTCGAGACAGAAGGCCAATATGCTGCTCGCTCGACAGCTCAATCGAAAAATGAATGCTGGACTGAGTCTGTCGGTAAGCCTGACCACAGAGCGCAAGGCATCGATCGTGCCAGACCATCTTGTGCACATGCTGTACGCGCGACTGTGGCTGTCGGTAGTTGAGTCGGAGCCTCTCGAGCGGGAGATGACCTGCCTGGCATGCGGAGAAACACTTCGGGGACGGCGAGGAAAGAAATACTGCGACGAACAGTGCCGCACCGATTACCACAACCAACGGCGGTCGATTACGCGAGACAAAGTAGGGCAAGCAACTTGATCTGAGCGGCCATGCTGTTGAGTGAGACGACATCCAACGAGGAAATGGGGGCACGGAGTTGACATCCATTCCGACATCCGACCCCATGCACGCAGCGCACACGACAACAACATTCACCCCATCACTTAGGCGTGAATTAGAAGCTATGCACTGGGCAATACGAAAACCTGCCTGTCTCTGGAACAGGTAGTTGGGGTTCGAATCCCTGCACCCCAGCCAAAAGAGCTAGATCAAGGCCGGTTCAAATGGGACCGGCCCTTCTTTTAATGCGATGCCAGGTTCCCATGGTGCGAGGTCGTGGGCTGTGACGGAGCTCAGCTTGCTCCGTCATTGGAAAGGCATCCATCGCGTATCACCGCCGCCGGCAAATCTCCTAATGCAGCGTGATCGAGGGTCGAGGCGTCCGTCGATGTCACCAGGATTTGGCAGTCACAATCGGTCACCGCGGTCAGGAGCAGATCGCGATGGAAGCTGTCCAGTTCCGAGAGCACATCGTCCAGCAACAAGATCGGTCGTTCACCTGATATTTCGTCGATTATGTCCATCTCCGCTAGCCGGTAGGCGACCACGCCAAGCCGTTGCTGGCCTCGCGACCCGTAGGACGCAAGCTCCCGCCCCTCGATCAGGAAAACGAAGTCGTCGCGGTGCGGCCCGATCACCGTCACGCCCCGGCGGAACTCCTCCGGTCGAGCCGACTCGATTGCGGACGTGAACGCGGCGGCGATCTGGTGCCGGTCGGGATCATCAGGGAGGTTGTCTTGCGGCAGCACTAGTTTGGGCAAGTACCTGAATCCAATTTCGACATCATGGACGAGATGAGCGGAACGTGCCGTGACGAGCGCACTGACGCGATTCACAACTCGGTACCGGTGCGCCATGACCATTGACCCGGCGGCAACGATTTCCTCATCCCAGAACGAGATTTCGTTCACCGCGCCCGCGTCCCGCGGAGTTCGACGTTCTCGGGCGAATCGCTTGAGGAGCTGGTTCCGTTGGGTCAGGATCTTGCCGTATTGGGTGAGCGCATGCAGGTACGAGCGCTCGATCTGCGAGATCAGGATGTCAATCTGGCGTCGTCGCTCCGACGGCGCCCCGGAGACAAGCAGGACGTCCTCCGGCGAGAACAGGACACACTTCATCACGCCGATGAGGTCATGAGCCCGGACCTGATCGCCATTGAGCAGAAACTGCTTGCGGACCAACGCCTGGCGCTCGGCATCCAGTTCAACATTGATGCCGACCTGCCGTGGTCCGTTGTGCATCTCGACCAACGCTTCAATCCGGGCATACGGACGCACACCGTAATCGTCACCGCTGTTCCACCGGACGACATCACGGTCGGTCGTTGTCCTGGGTGAGCGCGTGGTGGACATCATGACCAGCGCCTCAAGGATGCTGGTCTTACCGCTTGCATTTCTGCCGGAAATGCGCAGTCCCTGGGAGGGCAATGCGAGATCGAGATGCTCGTATGTCCGGAACTGATCGAGGCGCAGGTGACGCACATACATCGACTACGTCCCGCAATGCCGATTCACCTATTGGCCGCCAATGACCATGGGCATGATCACGTGCGTGTAGGAATCGTTGCCGCTCGGCCGGATGATTCCCGCCTGCGTCGTTCCATTGAGTCCCAGCGTGACTTGTCCATGCTTCAGAACCGAGAGGACATCGGCCAGGTAGCGGCTGTTGAAGGCGATCTGAACGTCGCCACCAGTCACGCTGGCATCGACGAAGCTGTGGCTGTTCCCGCGCTCGGCGGCATTGGCCGAGACTTCCACGTTACCCGGCGTGAGGTCATCCTCCCCGGGCGAGATGACCAGGCGCACCACATCGTTGTTCTCGCGTGCAAAGTAACTTGCCCGACGAACCGCGTTGAGGAGTACGTCACGGCTAAGGTCCACCCGCGTCGTGAAGTCTTTCGGGACGATCTGCCGGACATCCGGAAACGTGCCATCGATCAGCCGCGACACCCACTCGGTGTCACCAATCCGGGCCATGACCTGACTCCGGTTGGGCGTCACGGCAAGGCGGATCGTTTCGTCGAGGTCGCCGATGATCCGGGCAAGTTCCCGATAGGAACGGGCAGGCACAATCAGGTCGGTACGCTCGTCGACAGCGGTTGCGAGGGCGCCTTCGTTGACGGCCATGCGGAAGCCGTCGGCGGAGGCCAGCGTGACCTTGTCGCCCTCGAAGCGGGTCAGGACACCGGCCAAAACGGGACGGGAATCGTCGCTGGCGGCGGCGAACTCGACCAGGGAAATCAGGTCGCGCAGGTGCTGCGCTTCGATTTCGACGCCGAAACCTTCATCGGAAATTGACGGAATGACGGGAAAGTCTTCCGCATCGATGCCGTTAATGGAGGCCTGGTCGCGTCCGGATTGGACCGTGAGCGACATGCGGGACGTGTCGACGGTCAGTTCGATTCCACCGGAGGGAAGCGTGTTCACAAACTCGCCGAGCAGCCTGGCGTCGATCGTGATGCGGCCTTCTTCCTCGATATCGGCCTCGATCCAGGTCGTAATACCGATCTCGAGGTTGGTGGCCGCCACGCGGATCCGGCCATTGTCGGTCGCAAGCAGCACGTTGCTCAGCACCGGTAACGATGTCCGGGATGCAACCGCGCGGCTCACCCTCCCCAGAGCTCGCTGCAAATTTTCCTGGAGGCACGAAACCCTCACCCGCCCACCCCATTCACGTAAGACCGATTAGTCGGACTGAAGTCTAGCACGGAGCTGGCGAAAACCGGCTGCCAAGTCTGTTCCAATTTGTCACCGAAAGGGATTGCCATACCAGATCATATGTTCTATAATCACTATCAGAACAAACGTTCTTGTGAAAGGCGAGATCATGACCGCATCAACCTCTTTCGATCCAGGCCGGCATCTTTCGCTCGTCAGTGGCAAGGATTACCTGGAAGTCAAATGGCGACTCGTCTGGTTGCGAAGTGAGCATCCCGACGCCAGTATTGAGACGGAACTCGTCACGCACTCGAACGGCGAGGCGATATTCCGGGCCCTCGTGAGTATCCCTGGTGGTGGTTCAGCCACTGGTTGGGGCAGCGAGGATGCGCAGGGCTTCGGTGATTACATCGAGAAGGCGGAAACCAAGGCGATCGGTCGTGCCCTGGCGGCCCTCGGTTTCGGCACCCAGTTCTGCGCCGACTTCGACTTCGGGGCAGCCACCGGCCGAGTCGTCGATTCCCCAGTCGGGATGGCGCCCACGCGGATGTCCGACGGGCCAGGCGACCGGACCCGGACGATGACGGACATCGAGGCGACCGACCGGCAACGAAATCTCATCCAGTCGCTGGCGCGGGACCTGAAGATCAGCGGCAGTGCGCTCGATGAACTGAGCCAGGATTTGACGAACGCACCATTGGTGGGCATCTCGCGGAAGAACGCGTCCAAGGTCATCGATGTCCTACAGGAACGACGACAGGCTCGAAACGCGATTCCAGCCTAGAACAGTCGGGCGCTAACGACCGGGAGACCACCATGCGAAGCACGATCGACACGAAACGCCAGCCAACACCGATGATTCGGACCGGACAAGCACAGCAGGCGGAAATCGGTTCCGGATACCTGGAGACGCTCGAACGGCGACTCGCCGATGGCTACGCCCGGATCGAGGATGCCAACTTGCGAGGTCAGGACGTGACTGCCTGGGAGGAGTTCTGGATCGATCTCCTCCACCAGTACGAAGCGGCGGTCGATGATCTCCCGGAAGCCGCCTAAGCCATCCATCAAATACGTTCCAGGCAACAGGACGGCCATGCAATGCACGGCCGTCCTGTTGTGATTATGACGTGTGATCGAACGTCCGATCAGGCCTCGTCGACCGTCACTTTCTGCAGCACGACCGGATCGACCGGCGTGGAGGGCTCGCCACTGGCGCTAGACGCGACCTTTACATTGGCGATCGCGTCGACAACCTCCATGCCGCTCGTGACTTTGCCGAAGATCGTGTAGTTCTTCGGGAGTTTTCCCTTGAGATCGGCGTGGCAGATGAAGAACTGGCTGCCATTGGTATTCGGACCGGAGTTGGCCATGGCCAGCGTACCTGGTTCGTAATCCTTGCTTACGGACTCATCGGCAAACTTGTAGCCGGGCCCGCCCATTCCTGATCCGGTGGGATCGCCACCCTGAACCATGAACCCCTTGATGATGCGGTGGAACGGCGTGCCGTCGTAGTAACCGGCCCTGGCAAGACTGACAAAATTGTTGACGGTATTAGGGGCGTCCTTGGGAAAGAACTCGACGTCAACCGACCCGTGATTGGTCTCGAGTGTGGCAGTGTAAGTGTTTTCCGAATCAAGCTGCATGTCAAATGGTTTTGCATACTGCGCCAAAATGAAACCCTTTCTTGCTATGGTGTCGCACCGGTTACGCCATCAGCCGCTGATGGGTGAATACCGGCCAGACCCAATGCTTCGGCATTGGCTGCCATAGCGTGTACAACAAACTCTACGTGTTCTTCGAACTGAATGCCGAGTTCTTCTGCCCCCGAGAGGAGGTCTTCGCGCCGCACCGCCTCCGCAAATCGCCGATCCTTCATCTTCTTCCTGACCGATGCGGCCTTCACGTCAGCCACCGATTTGGATGGCCGAACCAGGGCCACGGCCGAGATGAAACCGGTGAGTTCGTCGACGGCGAAGAGCGTCTTTTCCAATGCAGTCTCGCGCGGATAGGCAGGATCGTCGGAATGACTGAGGACGGCCGCGACCACCCAATCGGGATAGCCTTCCTCCTTCAGGAAGCGAGCACCCACGAACGGATGTTCCTCCAGTGTCGGATGCCGTTCGAAGTCGAAATCGTGGATGAGGCCAACGAGACCCCACGCATCCTCCGGTTCTCCGTGCTTCGAGGCATAAGCCCGCATCGCGGTTTCCACCGCAAGGCAATGCCGGCGCAGGCTGGGGGCCGCCACCCATCCGGTGAGCAGCGCCCAGACATCCTCCCGGGTCTTTCCATTCAGGTCAGGATACTCAGGCAAACGACACCTCCATTTCCAAATTTCAAGTTACTCGACGAGCATGGCATCGCCGAACGAGAAAAATCGGTATCGCTCCGCAACAGCTTGCCGGTAGGCTTCAAATAACAGCGACGTTCCGGCAAACGACGACATCATCAGCAAGAGCGTCGATTTCGGCAAGTGGAAGTTCGTAATCATCGCGTCGACCTGCTTCCACTCGTATCCCGGTGTGATGTACGTGTTCGTCAGACCGGCATGGGGTTGGCCCGGCTGGATGTCCGGCAGGTTCCCATATGTTTCAAGCGTGCGGGCGGCCGTGGTGCCAACCGCAATCACGCGCGAACCCCGCGCCCGCGCCATGGCAATAGCCGACGCTGCCGCCTCCGGAACCGAGCACCACTCGCTATGGATAACGTGATCTTCGGCATAGTCCACGGAAACGGGCCGGAACGTATCGAGACCGACGTGGAGCGTGACGTAGGCCGACTCCACACCGTGCTTTGCCAGCGAGACAAACATCGCCGGATCGAAATGCAGCCCGGCGGTGGGAGCCGCGGCCGATCCGGATTCGTTCGCGTACACCGTTTGATAGCGGTCATCGTCGTCGAGATGGGCATGGATGTATGGAGGGAGCGGCACCCGGCCAAATGCTTCGAGATGCGAGGCAAGACGCTCGTCCAGCTCGACGGTGCCCTGCCCGCCGTCGCCCTTGGCAATCACCGTCGCGACCGCCTGCTCGGGATGGTCCGGATCCCGCGACTGGAACACCAGCTCTTCGTCGATGCGTAACTTCCGGGACGGCCGCATCAAGACATCCCAGCGCCTGCCCTCCAACGCTCGAAGCAGCAACACTTCGACCTCACCCCCGGACCAGCGGTGACCGGTCAGGCGGGCCGGCAGCACCCGGCTATCGTTCATGACGAGGAGGTCACCCTGGCGCAGGAGTTCCGGCAACTCGACGAATGCGCGATGCGTTATGTCACCCTTGGCCCGGTCGATCACCATGAGCCGGCTCCCGGATCGATCCGCGAGCGGCACCTGCGCAATGAGTTGAGGCGGCAGCTCGTAGTCGAAATCCGACATTGGCAGCCGGCGGTCTGGCCTCGAACTCACTCGTCAGCCTGGAAGAGCGATACCTGATTGGATCGATCGGCGGGGAATGGTATGCCAAGATGCTCGTAGGCCCGCCGGGTGGCGACCCTCCCCCTCGGCGTTCGTTGCAGGAAACCGAGTTGCAGCAGGTACGGTTCGTAGACGTCCATGATCGTATCGGTCTCTTCACTGGTCGCAGCCGCCAGCGTGTCAACGCCGACCGGGCCGCCATCGAATTTGTCGATCAGGGCAACCAGGATGCGGCGATCCGTTTCGTCAAGTCCCAGCGTGTCGATCTCGAGCAGTTCCAGTGCCCGATCCGCCGTCGCTTCCGTGACGATCGTTTCACCGGCGACCTGAGCGACATCCCGCACCCGGCGCAACAGCCGGTTCGCGATCCGGGGCGTACCCCGGGCGCGACCGGCCAGCATCCGCGCGCCCCGCTCGTCGATCGGCATTGCCAGGATCGACGACGAGCGTTTGATGATCTCCTCCATGGCATCGTGATCGTAGAAGTCGAGCCGGAGCACGGCGCCGAACCGGTCACGCAATGGACCGGTGAGCAAGGCCAGGCGCGTTGTCGCACCGACCAGCGTAAATTTGGGCAGGTTGATTCGCATCGTCCGGGCCGCCGGCCCCTTGCCGATGATGATGTCGACCGCGAAATCCTCCATCGCGGGGTACAGCACTTCTTCGACGACCCGGTTGAGCCGGTGGATCTCGTCGATAAAAAGCACGTCTCCGGGTTTGAGGTTGGTGAGGATGGAAACGAGGTCGCCCTGCCGCTCGATCGCGGGCCCGGACGTCACGCGCAGGCTCACCCCCATTTCCGCGGCAATGATCGCCGCCAGGGTTGTCTTGCCGAGGCCCGGCGGGCCATAGAGCAGGATGTGATCGAGCGGTTCCTCGCGAGCGAGGGCGGCCTGGATAAAGATGTTCAGGTTCGTCTTGACCCGGTGCTGGCCGATGTAATCGTCGAGGCGCCGCGGGCGCAACGATTTCTCGACGACAGCGTCTTCATCGCGCTGCGTGCCCGTCACAACCCTGCTGGATTCCCGTTCGCGTGCGACGGGTGGAAACTGGCCTGGCGGCCGGCGTGATTCTGTCATGGTTCCAGTATACGATCTATCGAACGTTTGTTCTCATTCACGTGAATACCCAATTTGCGAGGTCCATTCACGGAGTTGCCTCGACTGGGGTGGAACCTGCCGAATCGGGCGTGGCAGCCAACGTACCTGCCCCCATCGTATCGAGTTGCGTTTGGGAACGTTCGCCGATGAGCGTGCCGGAATCGATTTCCGCCGCCCGCTGATAGTGGACAAGCGCCTCAGCGGTCCGAGCTGGACTCCAGTTTATATACAGCTCCGCCAGGTAGTAGTGCGCTGGCTGGCTTTCGGCGTCCAGCTCGAGGGCGCGCTGGAATTGCAACTCGGCGTCTGCCTGCATCTCGCCGTCCGCCAGCGCGCGGGCGAAGCTAACGCGGGCCTCAATATCGTCTGGTGACATCGCAAGCGCCCGTTCATACAAAGGAATGGCATCCCCGAGCCGGCTCGAGTTTCCCAGCAGGTTGGCCAGCAGCAACAGATCCTCGAGGTTATCCGGATTCTCGGCGACGATGGTTTCCTGCGCGGAAATGATGTCGCTGTTCGGATCCACGAAGTTTTCGCGATCGGCGGTGTCGTCGGCGAAGAGGTCACCGAAGACATCACCGAACGAAAGGCTGACGAAGACACCGCCGATCATTGCACAAATAACCAGGGACGAGACGATCGCGAACACTACCTGCGCCCGCGTGGCGCCAGACAATGGTCCCTGGTTGCGCCTGGCGGAGGAGCGGCGTTGGGATGGGGGTCGGGATTTGCTCACGGATAGCCTTTGACAGAACGTTCGATCGAGCTGGTGAGACCGGGCAGGTGACCATATCTGGGAGGAAGCGCTCGGCATTTGTGGCCACGCTCGGTGCCGCGCCCAACGATACCAAAATATCACTCCTCATTCCTTTGCGAATCGGACGGCCCACCTGATATACTTCGTGCGCTCTCCGGGAGCATGTGCCGGCCTAGCTCAGTTGGTAGAGCAGCTGTTTCGTAAACAGCAGGTCTGCGGTTCGAGTCCGCAGGTCGGCTCTGCGCCGGACGCGGAAATATTGGCCGATGTGGCGGAACAGGCAGACGCGCTACGTTCAGGGCGTAGTGGGGGTAACCCCGTGGGAGTTCGAATCTCCCCCTCGGCACCGGGCAGCGAGTCTTTCGAGATGAGCAAGCCCGCGCACGTTTACATGCGAAGACACTCACCGCAGAGAGTTGAGGATGGCCGCTGGCCCGGTTCCCGGGTTAGAGGAAAGTCCGAGCTGCACAGAGCAAGGGTGCCCGGTGAAAGCCGGGGAAGCGCGGCAACGCGTTGACAGTCCACACTGGCGCGTCCTTTAGGGTGCGAGAACAACAGAGACCAATCCCGTCGACTACGGTCGGGCGGGCTGAAAAGGGTAATCCTCCCCGCAGCAATCTCCGATTCGACCGTTTGCAGGCTGCTCGCCAAGGTCGGAAGTCGAGAGCCGTCACGAAGGCGACGACGTGACCAGCCCTTGTGGCTGAGAGAGATGGCCATCACGAACAGAACTCGGCTTACTCCTTCTCTTCTGTGTGTGAACGTATGGTGCCCTTAGCTCATTCGGCAGAGCGCTGGTCTGTGGCACCGGAGGTGGCGGGTTCGAACCCCGTAGGGCACCCCACAAGCACATCGAAGCGGCGATCCTTCATTGGGTCGCCGCTTCGTTTTGTGTTCAGGTCAGGTATTGGAAAGCGTTCGCCCACGCTCGACCTCGGTGGGAACTCGTCGATCCAGATAGTTTGAGACCACGGAGGCGCAGACGACGGCCGTGATCAGCATGACCAGTGGCACGAGCGCCGCGGTGGGGGGAGGATCGGTGCGGAGAGCCGCTTGACTTCCGGTCGCGCTCCGGTAGATCGCCTTGGCGACGGCCGTGCCGATGTGAAACGGCAGGTACAACCCCACCACCAGCTTCGCCCACAGCACGGCCGGGGGTCGCGCGAAGAGTGCCATCGTCGTCCCGGCCAGGCCAAAGCCAATCATGGCCGGGAGGAAAGCCGACGGGGTCACGACGAACGCCACGAGCGCGGTCAGGCCCATTGCGAGCAACCAGAGACTCAGGCGCTTCGACGATCGCCAAGCCGCGATTCCGAGCAGTCCCGCCGCCGTGAACCACGTGATCCCGCCCAGGCCGTTGAAGAGGCGCGATGTCGTTCCGTCCAGCAGGATCGAAAGTGCCACGAGCAGCGTGGCGGCCAGCAAGATGAGCGTGCCAGTCTTTTCAAGATTCATCCGGGATTCCGTTTCCGCTTCATGCATTCGATGCGGGAGTCGCCCCGCAATCCCATTGTTCCAGAATCCGCCGCACCAAAACGGTACCGATGCCAGAACACGAGGTTCCTGCACCTTCATGGTGCGGCTGGTATACTGCCATCCGCACGCGCAAGCCTGCCCTCGTAGCTCAACGGATAGAGCGCTTGTCTTCGGAACAAGAGGCTAGGGGTTCGAGTCCCTTCGAGGGTACCCAAAACACTTGATTCCATGGGGTTTTCGGCCCGGTCGCTCTGACCGGGCTGTTCCTATGCGCTTCATGTAGTCGTGGTGTAGCTGTAATTATCCAAGGGGTCTGATTGGCGCCGCATGTGGCGCCTTTTGTAACCCCCCACCGCCTCCAGGGCGGTACACTTTCCCCGCCTCTACCGCTACGAACGGTGGAAGCTGTGCAGCCGCCGGCGTGAGCAATCACCCGGCGGTTTTCGTGTCTTTCGGCAGCGTGTCGATTTCCTCCATGGGCACCTTGAACAGGTGCGCCAGGCTCCGCAATTGTGAGGCGCGCGGTTCATAGGTGCCCCGCTCCCAGTTGTAAACGGTCGCGATGGTCACGCCGATTGCGTCCGCTACCGCCTTCTGGGTGAGCCCCGCGCCTTCCCGTAGTTCCCGGATCGTCTGCATCGCATCCTCCATAACCGAGTCAGTACCCTAAGGATTCTAGCACAAGGAACCTTGACATATAGCCTAAGGAACCTTATACTTAGGGCATGGAAAGCAGCACAGCTTCCACTGATTCGCCGGCCGGGAGTTCGTAGCCTCGGCCAATGCAGAGAGGCAAGACCCATGGCCATGACCCGCAGCACCGAAACCCGCGAAGCCACCCTGACCCGGTTACTCGACAAGGCACGAGCCGAGGGTGTCCGGCTCTACCGCGACACGCGTGACGGGCGCTACTACGCATCGAGCGCGAGCACGCCGGGCCGCTACGACCTGCTGACCGGCTACAGCTGCGAATGCGCCGGGTTCATCAATCATGGTGCCTGCAAGCACTACGCCGCTCTGATGGCGGCGCTGGGATGGATCGATCGGGAGCCGGACGGTCCGGCCCCGTCTCCGGCGGCATGTTCCGAGTGCGCGGGTAAGGGCACCGTGATCGGCACGTTCGCGACCGGTCGCCGGACATACCGGTACGACTGGAAGACATGCCCCACCTGCCACGGCCACAAAATCGCGGCGTAGCGTGACAGCGAACGGGATCGGGCCGGGGAGGACGCCGCGGCCCGATTGGATGCTCATGGAGGTCATGTGCCCCTACGCCGGATCTTTGCCGGGCCGTTTCGGATT
>JALZMD010000047.1 GCA_030858375.1 Chloroflexota bacterium | reverse complement strand
CGGGAGAGCACCGCGCCGGCATCGTCCCCGGCGTCGCGGATGCGGGCGACCGTCTGGGTGTCCCGATGGATGACCTGCACCTCCAGCTGGAGGGTGTCAGGTGATGCGGCAGGCTCGACGAGTACCTGCACCTCGTAGTCGGGATGCGCCCGCTCCATTTCCTCGATCATGGCTTCAATGGCCGTGGCCAGCTGTGCATTGTCCATCGTTTCTGCCTCCGGTGAGCGCCAGCCCGGGATTGTCAGTCGTACTCGTCAGCGGGCGGCGGATTCAGGTCACGGTCTTTTGCCACGATACCTTCGTCGCTCCTGTTCACATGCTCATGTTCATCGATGATCGCCTCATCCAGCGGATCACGGTTCTCATTGTGCTGATGGACAAGCTCCGGGTTCGGCTCGGGACGGATTTGGTCGAGCGCTGGGTCAACATCGGTGGGTTGGGTGCGATCATCGCTGGTGTTCATGGTAGTCCCTCCGTGTGTCGCTGATTCCTGGGTGGATCTGGAAGCTGAAGCGGGGAGTATCGCGCATCCACAGTGACGATGTCATCGAGGGACATATGGTTGCGCCGTTGAGGCGTGGTGTGCTGGTGCCGGATCGGGCCACCCCGTGCTTGACCGCAGACGTAGGCTTCTGTATACGTTCACTATCATGATCGTGCAGCGGTGATCGGATGATCGCGTGCCCGAAATTGTCAGCAATCACCGCTGGAACCGAGTATGCTTTGCGGCAGATTGCATATGGGCTTGGGGTTCGTCGTAACAACGTACGAACATGCATGTGCTGACAGATTGAACAGGCGCGGATCGCCTGCCCGATGCCAAGGCGGCGGGCGCGATGGGTCCGGCGTAGCGGAGTTGATTCACGTCAGTTGGGCCGAGGGCGCGATGGGCGGTTTCGCAGGTGTCAAGACCGAATGTGCCTCAGGGGCATCGGTACAGGGAGGCAGAATGATACGGGGCAGCCACGACCAGGTGGACCAGTCCACAAACCCGTCCAGGCATCGACGGGGAACGGGTGGCCGCGTGCTCACCATGGGCCTGCTGGGCTTGATCACGATGCTGGTGCTCACCGCCTGCGGCCCGGACGTAAGCAAGCCGTACACCACCATCAGCCCCGCCTCGGATACGACGGACGATATCCAGTCCCTCTATATCCTGGTGTTCTGGCTGGCGCTGGTCGTTTTCGTCGGCGTCCAGTTCGCGATCGTCTACGCCGCGCTCCGCTATCGGCGCAACAAGCCGCTGGCGCAACGCCCACCGCAGGTGCACGGCAACAAGCGGCTTGAGATCATCTGGACCGTCATCCCGGCGGTGGTGCTGCTCGTGATCCTGATTCCCACGATCACCACCCTCTACGATCAGGATGCGGCCGCCAACGATGGCGACATCCAGATCGATGTCTACGGCAAGCAATGGTGGTGGGAAGTCCAGTACGGTACGGACGAGACCCAGGGTGGCGAAGACCTTGGCGTCATCACCGCCAACGAGGTGTACATTCCTCAAGGCAAGAACGTCGTCATCAACCTCCAGTCCAACAACGTCCTCCACTCCTTCTGGGTGCCGCGACTCTCGGGCAAGATGGACGTGGTACCGGGGCACACCAACAAGATATCGATTACCGCCAACGAACCAGGTGAGTACTTCGGCGAGTGCGCCGAGTTCTGCGGCGCCCAGCACGCCTGGATGCGGTTCAAGGTGATCGTGCTGCCGGAGGATGAGTTCTACGCCTGGGTCAATGCTCACCGTACCGGCAACCCCGGCACCACGGACGCCGAGGCGGAACTGCCGGAAGGCGTGGCCCTCGCCCCGCAAGCGTTCTCGCTCTGCCTATCCTGTCACGTCGTCAACGGCGTCGTGCCCTACACCTTGAACGGTCTCGAAGCTCCCTCGAATCTGGGACCGGACCTGACCAACCTCGCCTGCCGCGACACGCTGGCGGCCGGTCTCCTCGTCAACAACCGCGAGAACCTGGAACGCTGGATCGACAACCCCGGCGGGGTGAAACCCGGCAACTACATGGCCGACCAGGTCACCGAAGGGTTGATCCGGGAGACGTATGGGGACGAGGGCTTCAACGACCTGATCGATTACCTGATGACGCTGCAACCGTCCGGCGGGTGCGTCGGCACGGAGGCGGCCGAAGGGGCACCGCCCCCAGGCGTGGTGGCGACACCCGGCGCGACGCCAGTGGCATCGCCGGTCAGCGCAACGCCGGTTGCCACCCCGGCCGATTGACCGGGACCCGGTTCCGGCGGCTGTTCGATGGCCGGGATGTTGAAATGTTCGAAATCGGGGAATGTTGCGGCGAGCCGCCGCAACGGGGAACGTGGTAGGAGCACAGGATGGCATCGATAGCCCAGCCGCA
>JALZMD010000036.1 GCA_030858375.1 Chloroflexota bacterium | reverse complement strand
GGCGGAGTCCGACACCAGCCGGGAGCGGTTCGAGGGCTTCATGCGCGAGGTGGACTGTCCGGCCTGTTCGGGAACGCGGCTCAAGCCGGTCTCGCTCGGCGTGACCATCGAGTCCGCGACCGGCGAGACCAAGAACATCGCCCAGGTGACCGAGCTGCCGATCAGCGCGGCGTCGGCGTACCTCGCCGACCTGGACATGTCCGGGCGTGAGCGGCAGATCGCGGAGCGGGTCCTCAAGGAGATCCAGGAGCGGTTGCGCTTCCTGCTCGACGTCGGCCTGGACTACCTCACGCTGAACCGGCCGTCGGGGTCGCTGTCGGGCGGTGAGGCGCAGCGGATCCGGCTCGCCACCCAGATCGGGTCAAGCCTGATGGGCGTGCTCTACATCCTCGACGAGCCGAGCATTGGCCTGCACCAGCGGGACAACGCGCGGCTCATCAAGACCCTGGAGCGACTGCGTGACATCGGGAACACGTTGATCGTCGTCGAGCACGATGAAGACACGATGCGGGCGGCCGACTGGATCGTCGACATTGGACCAGGTGCTGGCGAGCACGGCGGTCATGTGGTGGCCGAAGGCGACATGGCGGCCATCGCCAACACAAAGGGGTCGATCACCGGCGACTACCTTTCGGGGCGCCGCTCGATCCCGATCCCGATGCGGCGCCGGCCAGGTAACGGCAAGCACCTCGTGCTGCGAGGCGCCCGCGAGAACAACCTGCGAAATGTCTCGGTGCGGTTCCCCCTCGGCACCTTCACCTGCATCACCGGGGTCTCCGGCTCGGGCAAGAGTTCGCTGATCACCGACACATTACACAAGCGACTTGCCATGGACCTGCATCGCGCCCGCCAGAAACCGGGCTCCCACGATGCCCTGGATGGGGTCAAGCATCTCGATAAGGTGATCGAGATCGACCAGAGTGCGATCGGGCGCACGCCGCGATCGAACCCGGCGACCTACACGGGGCTATTCACCCCAATTCGGGAACTCTACGCCTCGCTACCCGAAGCGAAGACCCGCGGGTACCAACCCGGCCGGTTCTCCTTCAACGTCAAGGGCGGCCGGTGCGAAGCGTGCAAGGGCGAGGGCATCATCCAGATCGAAATGAATTTTCTGCCTGATGTGTTCGTACCGTGCGAGGTCTGCCATGGTGCCCGGTATAACCGTGAGGCGCTCGAGATCCTGTACAAGGGGAAGTCTATCGCCGACGTCCTGAGCATGACCGTGACCGAGGGCCTGGATTTCTTTCAAAACATCCCCTCGATCAAGAACAAGCTGCAAACCCTGGAGGATGTTGGTCTCGGCTATATCCGGCTCGGCCAGCCAGCCACGCAGCTATCTGGTGGCGAGGCCCAGCGGGTCAAGCTTTCCAGCGAACTCTCGCGCCGGGCGACGGGCCGCACACTCTACATCCTCGACGAGCCGACCACCGGTCTACACTTTGCCGATATCGAACGGCTGCTCGGCGTGCTTCAGCGATTGGCCGATGGCGGAAATACGATCATCGTCATCGAACACAACCTGGACGTCATCAAGTCCGCCGACTGGGTCATCGACATGGGCCCGGAGGGCGGTTCCGGTGGCGGCATGGTGGTCGCCGAGGGGACACCCGAGGAGATCGCGGCCGCGGCCGGGTCGTTCACTGGCGACTTCCTGCGCCCGATCCTGGAACCTGCCCAAATCGCCGCCGACTAATCGTGCGGGGCGTCGTTCATCCGGCGCCTCGACTGCATTAATAATGACCACGTTGTTTGGCGCCTTTTTGCGTGCTAGTATCCCAAACGTTGGCAAGACGCACGGTTGCATCCGGCGCCTGGTGCGAAGGTCGTCCGCGGCAATCCTGACCGGAAGGTATCGGCAGGGTGAACAACGCCGTACTCGTATTGAACCAGAATTATGAGCCGCTCAACGTGTGCAATGTTCGACGCGCGCTCGTGCTCGTTATCGGTGGCAAGGCCGAGATTCTCGAAGCCAAGCCTCATTCATTGTCGAGCGCTTCGGCCAGGTTCGCCGCTCCGTCCGTGATCCGGCTCGTTTACCTCATCCGCCGGCCACGTCCCCGAGTCAAACTGACCCGGCGTGAGATCTTCATCCGTGATAACTACACTTGCCAGTATTGTGATCGCCAGGTTTCCGACCTGACGATTGATCATGTCATTCCCCGCTCCCGAGGCGGGCTCCACGTCTGGGACAATGTTGTATCAGCCTGCAAGGCATGCAATCATCGTAAGGGCGGCAAGAGCATCGCCGAAGCGCGGCTCACCCTGCACAAGCAGCCACACGAGCCGCGAGCGGGCCTGTACTACACGATCGAGCGCCGGTTGGACACGTCGGTCCAAACCGACTGGCACAAATTCCTGCCGGGCGTGACGTCGAGCGCGCGCCATCCTCAATCCAGCTCCGAGTCTAGCCGCCCCGCGTAGAGCCAGGTGTTCGGGCCCGGGCCCGGTTGCCTGGATTCGCGGGGATCATGAAACGGTCGATTGGCCCAATGGCCTCTCGACCACGAACCACGTCATCCAGTGAACGACTGAACGACCACATCAAGGATTACCCTCATGCTCGACATCACCGTCATTCGCGACAACCCGGCCCGTATCAAGAAACTATGTCTGCAAAAGAATGTCGACGCGCCCATCGACGACATACTGGCTCTCGACGAGACGCGCCGGCAGACCCTCGGCATGGTCGAGGAACTCAAGGCGAAGCGTAACGCCGGATCGAAAGAGATCGG
>JALZMD010000025.1 GCA_030858375.1 Chloroflexota bacterium | reverse complement strand
CGCGGTACGCGCCCACGTCGCGCCGGGGATCGATTACGGCGACCTCGCCGGATTCTTCGTCAGCCACGAAATACGCCACCTGTGCCAGGCCCGGCGTGTAGACACGGTCGATGTTCATGCGCGCGATCCTTCGGCAAGAATAAGACAACGGAATGCGTTAGAGACCCAGCGTTTACTATCCACCAGTGCGCAACCAGATTGACATGAACAGTGCCGGCTTAGGCAGCCGGCACGAGCATCAGGCCGACCATTGCCATCGATGCCTTCCAGCTGCCAGTCAAGAAATGGGCCGCGTCACCGAAACCAGGCATGCCCTCGTCGGTCAGGAGTCCGCGTACTGCGCGCGAGTGCCCCGGACCTTATACGGTTGCATCCGATACCAATCGCACCAGAACAACACCGGGTTCCAGAAGTGTTACCGGATCGCCTTCCGCTTCTAGCCGCTCTCGCCTGATTGGATGGTGTAAGCGCCAGGCATCGCCCTCGAACTCGCCCAGTTCGGCCTCTTTGACATGCCGCGGTCGTCCATCCGGCCGTGGGCAGCGAAACCGGACGCTGAACCCGGACCCGACCAGCAGAAACTCGTCGCGTTCCTGCTGAATCACCATGCCCCGCGCGGCGTCTTCACGATCATGGAAATCAATGATGACATCACACCCGTCGGCAGCCCAGGCGGTCCCGGTTTCGGCGGCTTCCTGGACAAACGTGAACAGCCTGCTCGATCCCTGGGCCCTGGCGATGTGACGCATGGCCTGGCCAATCGCAGCGTGCTGCAGAACCTGGGGTTGGGGACCCAACTCACCCCCCAATCCTTCACCGCCGCCGTCGCCGCAATCCTGATCATTCCGGTCCTGGTCGTCTACCCGTTCATTCAACGCCACGTCGTGCGCGGGCTGTTGGTGGGGTCCGTCAAGGGCTAGCCACCCTGTCTCGCGCGGCTGGGCCGATCATGGCCAGGCGTCCGGATTCGATTCGCTGGAAGGAGGGACATGTCGTTCAGAAGGGCTGAAAACGCGAGGGTCCCATCACCGCTGGCATGCAGCCGCAGGCCAAACCAATCATACCCACAGGAGCATTGACCATGGATAGCTACGTCAACACCAGTCGACGAACCTTGCTCAAGGTGAGCGGGGGTATCGCGGCCAGTCTCTCGCTGGGTTCACTCCCAGCGGCGCCGGCCGTGATCGCCAGCGGCGACCTCCCCGATGTGTTCGCCACGATCGACCATGGCCAGAACACCCTGATCAGCCAATGGGTTAGAGATGGGGTAGTCACGCCGTACGCCGGCGAGGCGGCCGCCCCCAACGTCACTGCCCAGTACGAGGCCAATCCGACGCTTGACGAACTGAAGGTCGACGAGCAAATCTACATGAAACCAGTCTCATGAGGCGATGGCAACGAGCCCAACGCCGGTCTCGTCCACGTTCGCAAGGATTTGCTTGATGTCTATGGCATGACGCCGCCCGATACATTCGAGCAGTATTTCGAGTACCTGCGCGCGGCCAGGGCCGACGGCCTCGAGAGCGTGGTCTTCGTTGGCGGCGACGAGGGTGGTCTCGGCCCCGCGATCAACGTCTTCGCCGGCGCCCATGGCCTTCCCTTCGGTGGCTGGGTCAAGGTCGACGGTGGCTACCAGCATGCCGCGATCCAGCCCGGCATGAAGGATGCCCTGATCCTTTTCCGCCAGATGGTCGCCGAAGGCTTGATCGACATTGCGTCCTTTGAAATCTCGGCCGCCGATCAAAGCCGCGATCGCTACGTCTGCGGCGCCGCAGCCTCCTACATCTTCAATGGCGGCGGCCACATCGGCCGCATCCAGAATGACATGACCCTCGCCAACCCGGCGTTCGTGGAACACCTCCTGCCGGCGCTGGATGCCGGAACCGGTTCACGCGGCTACATGTCGGAGCCGATGTTCTACGGCGGCACCTTCCTCGGCAGCCTCGATGGCAACAATCCGGCCGCCGCGGCCAGGGTCGTCGACTACCTCAGCAGCGAGGAAGGCTACAAGCTGACCGCGATCGGCGTCGAAGGTATCGACTACGAAGAGGCCGAGGGCGAGATCACGTTGCTGCCGGCGCGCGCCGAGCACGGTTTCCCGGTCTCGGCCGGCGACACCGGAGCCCATCCGCTGGCGTCGGCGATCGTCAGCTGGGTTCCCCTCGAATGGCAGGAGTTCTCCCTCCTCTATGGCAAGCCCGCCGAGTTCCGGGCCTGGTTCGCGGACATGCGCGCCAACCAGGTTCAGTACCAGGTCGAGAGCATCGGCCTGCTCACCACCAGCCCGCTCTGGACCGACTTCCAGGCCACCGGCGACGAGCTCCAGGCGCGCGCGTTCCTGCAGGCTGTCCGGGCCGGCTCGGACGACGACGCGGCGGCGGCCTTCGACCAGTTCGTCGGTGACTGGAACGGGGCTGGTGGCGAGGCGGCCCAGGCCGAAATGAGCGAGGTGCTCACCGCCATCTACGGGTAGCCAACGCCTTCACCAACACCGGTGTCAAGACCTGCGCGTGGCCAGCGTGCCACCTTTCGTGGAGATGCTTGGAGATGTCCTCTGCCGTTCGGATCGCCGTCATCGGCGCCGGGAGCGCCCAGTTTTTGGTCGGGCTGGTGCGCGACCTCTGTCTCGCCAAATCGCTTGCCGGTAGCTCGATCGCGTTCATGGATACCGACGTCGACCGGCTTGCAATGATTCACGCGCTGGCCGCCCGCTACGTCACGGAGCTCGGCACCGAGCTCCGCTTCGAGCAATTCACGGACCGCGTCGAGGCGCTCGACGGCGCTGATGTGGTGGTGAACACCGCCCTCGCCGGAGGCCATCAACGCGAGGAAGACGAACGCGCGCTGCTCGACCGGCTTGGCTACTATCGCGGCCTGCATCCGGCCGAGGGGTTCTATCACCAGTACCACCTCATGCGCGCGATCGCCCAGGACATCGCGCGCGTCTGCCCGGATGCCTGGCTCATCCAGTCGTCGAACCCCGTGTTCGATGGCTGCACGCTGATGACCCGGGAGACGGGGGTCAAGATGGTCGGGCTCTGCCACGGGCCATTCGGGGGCATCCGGGAGATCACCACGATTCTCGGCTTCGATCCGGACCGGGTCAGTTTCGAGGCGCCCGGCGTCAACCATTGCGTCTGGATGACCGGGTTCCGGTACGAGGGGCGAGATGCCTTTCCGCCCATCGACCGCTGGATCGAAGAGGAATCGGCGGCATACTGGAAACGAGCAGACACGCACTACAGTCACACCCAGCTCTCACCGGCGGCGGTCCACATGTACCGCTTCTACGGCACGATGCCGCTCGGTGACACCTCGCGCGTGATCTGGCCCGAGGCCTGGTGGTATCACCAGGGCCTTGCCGGCAAGCAGCGCTGGTGGGGTGAAACGGGAGGGTTCGATTCCGAAATCGGCTGGGGGCAATACTTGAAAAGAGTCGAGGAGACGGTTCGCCGGATCTCGGCGGCGGCCACCAACCCCGAGGCTCGCTTGACCGAAATCTTCCCGCCCACTCCCAGCGGCGAGCAGATCGTGCCGATCATCGATGCGCTCTTCAACGACCGGCAGGGGCGGTTTATCGTCAACGTGCCCAACCGGGGTGCGATCACCGGGATCGCCGACGATGTCGTGGTCGAGGTTCCAGCCCTTGTCGACGGCGGCGGCATTCGCCCCATCATTGTTGGACCGCTCCCGGACAAGGTGATACTCGGTGCCGTGGCGCCGCAGGTCCTGGCCATGGAACGGCGCGTGGCCGCCTTTCGCTTCGGCGATCCTTCCCTCATTATGCAGGTAGTGCTTTCGGAACAGCGCACCAGGTCGTGAGAACACGCCGAGGAGGTGGCCAACGCGTTGATGCGGATACCCGGTAACGAAGCGATGGCCCGTCACTACGGCGTGGCGCCATAGGACGCCAACCCAAAACCGACGGTTCCGCCGCATCATCTGTCTCATCTATCAACGTCGCTTAATGGAAAGAGTGAGCAGCACCGATGGACAACCATGCAACAGCCTGGCGCGGAGTATTCACGATCCCATGCACGCCGTTCGACGACACCGGCGCCCTCGACCTGGCAAGCCTGGCCCGGGAAATCGAGTTCTGCGTCGATGCCGGCGCCCACGGCATCGTCGGCCCGGTCAACGCCTCGGAAGCCTGGACCCTCACCGACGACGAGCGCCGGCAGGTGTCCGAAACGATCGTTGAGACCACCGCCGGTCGGATCCCGGTCGTGGTCGGGGTATCGGCCGGGTCGGCCGAGGCATCGCTGGTGTTCATGCGCCACGCCAACGAGATCGGGGCCGATGCCGTGATCGCCTTGCCTCCAACCGGTCCCACCGCTCCGCTCTCGGCAATCCACGACTATTACCGGCGGCTGGGCGAGGCCACGTCGATCCCGATCTTCATCCAGAACCACGATGCGCCCTACGGCACCCGCCTGCCTGCCGAGTTCGTGGCGCAACTGATTCGCGAGGTGCCGTTTGTCGATTGGGTCAAGGAAGAAACCGTCCCCTCCGGCCATGCCATCGCGAAGGAGATCGAGCTGGCCGGCACCAGGCTCCAGGGCGTCATGGGCGGCATCGCCGGACGCTACCTGTTCGACGAATACCGCCGGGGCGCGTGTGGCACGATGCCGGCCTGCGAGGTGACCGACCTCCACGTCCTGGTCTGGAACGCGCTCGACGCCGGCGATGAAGCTGGCGCCCGTCATCTGTTCAGCCGGTTGCTCCCGCTGCTCAATTTCGAGGCCCGGATGTCCGGCGTCTACAAGGCGGTGCTCAAACGGCGTGGTGTCATCGCGTCCGACTACATGCGCCACTACGCTGGCAACCCGCTGGATGAACTCGATCGGGTCGAGCTCGACGCGATCCTCGACGACCTGCGCGACCTCTACACACTCGCCGTGCCGGAACCGGTCGCCCTGACGAGGGCCGGCGCATGAAGATCATCGACATCCAAACCATCGTGGTTGGCAACCCATGGAAGAACTGGGTCTTCGTCAAGCTGGTCACGGACGAGGGTCTGGAGGGCCTGGGCGAGGCCACGGATGGCCTGAGTACCCGGCCCGTGGAGGCGGCGGTCCATGAATTGAAGCCGCTCGTGCTTGGCCGCGACCCGCGCGATATTGGGGCCTTGTGGGACAGCATGTACAAGGGGGTCTACCTCAACATGTCGTCCGCGATGGCCGGGATCGAGATCGCCTGCTGGGACGTGCTCGGCAAGTCGCTGGGCGTACCGGTCTGGCAACTGCTCGGCGGAAAGATGGCACCGCGAATCAGGGCCTACGCCAACGGCTGGTACCAGGGGCCACGCGATCCGGTCTTCTTCGCCGCACGCGCCGTGGAGGTGGTGGCGATGGGGTACTCCGCGCTGAAGTTCGATCCGTTCGGCGACGCCTATCGCTTCATCAGCGTCGCAGAACTGCGGCGTTCGCTCGCGGTCGTCGGCGCCGTCCGCGACGCCGTGGGCGAGTCGGTCGATCTCCTGATCGAGGCCCACGACCGGTTCTCGGTGTCGACCGCGATCGAGGTTGGCCGCGCCCTGGCCGATTACCGGCCCTTCTGGCT
>JALZMD010000018.1 GCA_030858375.1 Chloroflexota bacterium | reverse complement strand
CCGGTTGCATGGCCGGTATCCTTCCGGTCGACCAGGATCGACTCAACCCCGCCTCGGGCGAGATGGAAAGCGGCGCTGGCGCCCACGACTCCGCCACCGATCACGACGACGCGTTTCATTGCTGGTGTCCTTCATCTGGTCCGCTAGTGGTCCGCATCTTGCCAAACCCGGGTGAACTGGTCTGAGCGCCGCTTCTGCGGGCACCATATCGGAAAAGCCGGGACGGAGCCAGGGCACGGCTCGATCCCTGATGCCCGCTTGCGTGTGACTTTCACGGATTGGTCGTACACTTCGCCTACGAACAGCATTCCGCGTCCAAGGTCTGAATGGGTACTCCCAATGGGCTCGGTTGTATATGGTTTGCAACCGCCAATGGGGCGAGACTTGAGTGTTGTGAATTCCCCCAGATGGGAGGATTGGGCTTGTCACACATGCACCCAGCCACACGCACGCGATTCGATCCGCGGGCTGAAGACCACATGGTGCTGGGCAGGGGCCCGGTTTCACCTTCTTCCGCCGCGCTCACCAAGATGTGACTCAGGTGAACGCGGATCTCGACCGCGTCCCGCACGCGGAGGACGTACGCAAACGCATGCTTCAGCGAATGTCAATTCGCACCCGCTTTGTGCTTTTATCCATGGCGTGCCTCGTGCCGCTGTTCATCACGGTGGTCTTTTTCCTCAACCGCAGCATCGACCGCAACACCGAGCAATTGATCAGCAACGAATACACGATCGCCAGCATGGTCGACCGATCGGTCGACGGCTATTTCGACCGCAACATTGCAGCCCTCGACAGCCTGGCCGGCAATCCTGGTATCACGTCGATGGATCCTGCCCTGGCGAATCCACTCCTGGGCCAGGCGTCCACGATCAGTTCCGAGTTCAGCCGGCTCTTCCTCGTTGACAACACCGGTCAGATCGTGAGTCCGACCGACAATCCACCGATCGAAATCCTCGACGGGCTCTCCGACCAACTGGCGCAAACCGTAGACCAGCGGCAGGTTCGGGTATCGCCCAGGATTACGGTGAGCGAAGACACGGTGGTTATGGTTCTGACCGTGCCCGTCATCACGATTGCGGAAACGGAAAGCGCCAACGGGGATTCGCCTGCTGGAGGTTCCACGGAAACGATCGAGGCGCCAGCTTCAGAGACTGGTGGCCAGAAAGGCGAAACCGAAACAACGCCCCCGGGGCAGGTCGTGGGAGCCTTGGGCGTGGTGCTCAGGATGGATCTCATCGAAGAGCTCGTCTTGCCGCTTGCCCGTGGCCAAACCGAGATCGCGGTAATCCGCCCGAGTGAGCTGTTCCTCGGAACGTCCGCAATCCGCCGTGAGGAATCCGTTTTTCTGGCCGACGAAGCGGAAGCCATCGAACTCGCCCAATCCGGTGAAACCGGCGAGTTCCGGTCGACGTCGATTTCTGGAACCGACATCATCGGCGTCTACCAGCCGCTCCCGATCGCCGGCTCGACCTGGGCCACGGTGGTGACCAATCCTGCTCCCCAGTCCTACGCCGAGAGCCTTTGGTTCCAGGGGTTGCTGGTGCTGCTGCTGGCCGGTGTGGCGATCCTCGCCCTCGCCGTGGTGCTCGGAGAGCTCACCGCCAGGCCGCTCCGCATCCTCGCCCAAAAGGTCACGGCGATGCAACGTGGCGACTTCAGCTCCATGATCGAACCGGTGGGAAGTGGCGAAGTCCGGGTGTTGAGCACGGCGTTGGCTGAGATGACGAGTCAACTCGAGGGCCAGGTACAAGGCCTCGAAGACGTACAGCACACCCGCGAGAGCCAGACCCGCCAGATGCGGGACCTGCTGCGCCGGACGCTGCGGCTGCAGGAAGACGAACAGCGGCGGATCGCCAGCGAGATCCACGATGCCGTTTCGCCGCTCATCACCGGCGCCCTGTACCAGGCCCGCGCCCTCCAGATGAGCAACGGCTCAACTCCGCACGAGGAGAGCGAAGCCGCCCTGAGCAGCGTCAACCACCTGCTGGAACGCGCCACCTCGGAGCTCCACGGCGTGATCTTCGACTTGCGACCGCCCGACCTGGACGACCTCGGCGTCGTCGCCGCGATCCAGGCCTACGCCACCTCGATCCAGCGCACCAACCTCAATGTCCGGCTCGATCTTGGTGAGGAACCACCAGAGCTGACATCCGAAGTCCGTCTCGGCATGTACCGGATCGTGCAGGAAGCGCTGCACAACGTGATGCGCCACTCGGGGGCCGACGAGGCGCTGGTGCGACTGGAATCGACCGAGACTCTGTTGCGGCTGACGATTCGTGACAATGGCTCCGGGTTCGATCCGGAGACGGCGATCCGGCCGACCTCGCTCGGGCTGCTGAGCATGCGCGAACGCGCCGCAGCGATTGGGGCGTCGCTCACCATCGTTAGCCGCCCGGGCGGGGGCACGGCCATCATCCTCGAACGCACCCATACCGAAAGCGTCATGTCCGATGACGTGCTTGCCGACCTGATTTCGGTGGAGCACACCCGGTCAAGCCACGATGGCCATGCCCTCAGCGATGGCGACACCGCTGAGGTTTCGGCAACTAGCGGCGATCCATTGCACAATGGTGCCAGTACACATCGTTCCGCCGAAGGAGAACCGTAGTCCGTGATATCCGTGTTACTGGTCGATGACCATCCCGTCGTCATCGAAGGACTGCGCAAACTGCTCGAAGCGGCTGGCGATATCGACGTCACGGGAACGGCTCACGATGCCGCGCAGGCGATCGAGCGGGCCAAAACGCTACGGCCCGACGTCATCCTGCTCGACTTGCGCATGCCGGGCGCCACGGGCATCCAGGCCACGCGGCGTCTGCGAGAGCAGGCGTTCGAGGGCGCGATCATCCTCCTCACCTCCTACGGGGACCAGGCCTACGTCCGGCAGGCACTCGAAGCGGGGGCAGATGGCTATCTGCTGAAGTCGACGCCGTCCGATGAGCTCATCGATTCGATCCGGTCCGGGGCGAAGGGGCGTCGTCAACTGAGCCCGGAACTCCTCGATGGCGTGCTCCAGGATTTTGGCGGACTCGCCCGCGAGAAGACGGTCCGGGATTCCGATCTCAGCGACGACGACCTGGATATTCTCCGGCTCGCCGGCAAGGGCGCAACCAACCGGGAAATCGGCCTCTCCCTGAACCGGAGCGAGATCGCGATCAAAAAACGCCTCCAGGTCATCTTCGCCAAACTTGGCGCCGTGGACCGCGCCAACGCCGTCGCCGAGGCGATCCGGCGAGGCTTGATCTGAACCGGGCGCCCCCTTCCGGTTACATCATATCGAGCGCCAGTACGGGATGACGACGTGTGGGCTACGTAGATGAATTAGGATTCGTCGCGGAGCACCAGCCGTTGACGTGGTGCCTCATCGCGCCTGCCGCCCATCGTGGCAGGGACTTCCGGGACAACGCGCGTGGATTCGTTCAATACAATCGTCAAGTGGTACCTGATGACGACGCTGGTCAGCGTTGCCTTCACCCCCCTGGCACTCGTGCTCTTTCGTCGTCTCACCGACCGGGGCGCCAGCTTTGCCCGCACCACCTCCGTACTCTTCCTGGTCTGGCCGGCCTGGTTCCTTTCGGGCATCGTGCCGGATGTCGTGCCGTTCATCGACGTCACGCTGTGGGCAACGATCCTGCTGGGCGGCATCGGGAGCTGGGTGCTCGCCGTCCGCAACCGGGTGATCGACCGGGAGGCGCTGATTCACGTCGCCTTCGCCGAGCTCGGCTATCTCGTCATGTTCGGCGGCTACGTCTGGTTCCGGGGGTACGATCCCACGATCCAATGGCAGGAAAAGCTCTCTGACCTGATGATGCTCTCATCAACGATGCAGGCCGAATCGATGCCGCCGAACGACGCCTGGCTCGCCGGGGAAACAATCAACTACTACTACGTTGGCTACGTGCCGTGGGCGGCGATCGGGCGGCTGATCGACACCACGCCGGCGATCGCCTACAACCTGGCGTTAGCCAGTGTCTTCGCCAGCACCTTGATGGTGGCGGTTGGTGTCGCCGCAAACGTGATCGGGCACCACTTTTCCCTGACCCTGGCTCGTATCGCGGGGGCACTGGCCGCACTGTTCGTCGTCTTCATGGCGACGCCGTGGACCGCCTTTACCGCAATCGACCGATGGGGTTCGAACTGGGATGGGTACTGGTATCAGTACATGTGGGATGCTACACGTCAGCTCGAAGGCGGTGGGCAGCCCGCGATCACCGAGTTCCCGTCATTCAGCTTCCAGCTCGGCGATCTCCACCCTCACCTGTTGGCCCTGCCCTTCACGCTGCTCGCGCTCGGGTGCGCCTGGATGCTGGTGACGCTTCCAGGAGAGGATGGGTCGCGCTCATTGCGGGCCCAATGGGTACGGATCGTCGTTGCCGGGGGGGTGGCCGGCTCGCTCTACGCCATGAATTCATGGGACTTCCCGGCCTACCTCCTGATCGCGTTCACCGCCCTGGTGTCTGGCACACGAAGGTGGGCGCGTCGGGATCGAGTTCTGGCGAGCCTGCTCCTGATCGTCTCATCGATCGCGGCCTGGTTTCCTTTTTATGTGCACTTCGAATCTCCAACAGCCTCCGCCGACACGTCCTTCGCCAACGCTGTCGACGGCGTCCCGGTAATTGGCGGGATCCTGGCCTCGATCGCGGCCTGGGAGGGCTCGGCCACCACCCTGGGCCAGTACACCGGCCTCTTCGGTTTCGCCTACGTCGTCGCCCTGGCACTGATCGGCTGGGAGTTCTGGGCCCGGCGGGAGCTCCCCCATGATCCGACCGTCACGAAAGTGACCCTTGGGGTCGCGGTCGTCGTTGGGCTCGCGGGCGTCCTCTGGCCGATGCCGCTGCTCGTCATCGCGGGGGTGCCGATGTTCCTGATCCTGCTGCTGTGGCAGCGGGATGGGAGCGTCAACCCATCGAACGTCGCCTTCGCCCTGTTCGGCATGGGCTTCATGCTAACGCTCGTTCCCGAGTTCCTGTACCTGATCGATGTCTTCAACAGCCGGATGAATATTGTCTTCAAGCTTTACTACCAGGCGTGGGTGATGTTCGCGATCGGCGCGGCAATCGGGCTGGTGGTACTTTGGAGCGTCCTCCGCCGGATTCGACTGGCCAGCGCCGTACTCGTTGCCGTCACCACGGCAATGGTCTTCGGCGGGGCCGGGGCAACCGTGATCGGGATGAACCAGTGGAACAACTGGCGCTACGGCGACCACGACGAGTGGTTCGGCATGGACGGCCTCTTCTTCCTTGAGGACGATCCGGGCTGGACCGGTCAGCAGGCAGGCATCGATTGGCTGTACGAAAACGCCTCTGAAGATGACGTCGTGCTATCGGCCGGCGGCTGCGAATTCACGCGGAATGTCGGGATCACGGCCAGCGGCTCGGGAATTCCCACCATCCTTGGCTGGGAAGGTCACGAGTACCAGTGGCATCTGGGCCAGGAAGGCTTCCAGGAGGAACTCGTCGCACGCACGATCGCGATCAATTCGCTCTGGGCCGAACCGAGCGCGGACCTGCTCGACAAATACGGTGTGACCCTGATCTTCATGGGATCGCTGGAGGTGAACGGCGCCCATGTCCAAGGCGACATCGAGGACCCATCCGACAAATGTGCCCCTGGGCCGTTCCCGAATGCCAGCAACCCGAACTTCCCCGGTGCAGGTTGGACCAAAGTCTTCACTGACGAAGGGGTGCGCATCTACCGGCGCAACGGAACGTAGGCACAAGACGGGCAAGCTTTGTACTGGCCGGTCTCGTGCCAGCCAATGAGTCGATCCGCCGAATCTTGCCGATGCTGTTGTCCACGTGGCGACCGGTTGCCCCTCGGTTGAGAAACCATCCCGTCGCATGGCGCGTAAAAAGAGACAACGCCTCAACGTCGTACCGCCTGCCTCGCCGGGACAACCGCCCGGCAGGCGCACCGGGCAAAGGATGGAACCGACCATGAACAATCGTCTTCATCGTGCCGGTGCACTGGTCACCGGCACGATGCTGCTTGCGTCTGTCGCCGCCATCGCGGAAGACGATGCGGCGCTGCAGCTGCCCGGCCCCAATGCATTCACGGAGTCACCCATAGAGTGCCACACTACCATCGATTCCGGCTTCATGGCGACGGCCGAGGATCATTCGAACGACACGGGTTTCGTGGCGAAAATGGATGACATCTCGAATGATTCGGGATTCCTCGTTCTCGAAGTGGATGAATACCACGGTGACGGGTTCCTGCAGCCCTGCTGATGCACCAAGGCTGCGACGGTCGTGGGGATACGGGGCAGCGAAACGGAGACCAATAACCGCGTTGCGGAAGATATCGCTCCGCTGCCTCCACTCGCTCGCGCTCGTTGCGGAATGACGTGTAAGCGCTTCGCGCTCATGCGCATCAGCCGGTACAAGAGCGCAGTACAAGGCACTACTTCAAGAACAGTTCGATCACGGGCACGAGCACGTCCGGCTTCTGGATCGGCAGCGACAGCACCAGTTCACCCTCGCTGCCTGAGGACGTTGTGTTCTGGGCGACCGCGTGCGGATCACCCTCGCGTATCTTCACCTCCGAGGCGTCGTTGAGCAGTTGTGCGTACTCCACCTTGCCGGCGAAGCCCTCCAGGTGAATGTGCTGGAACGGCCAGCTGAACACGTGCAGGTAGAGCCGGTTCTCGCGCTGGGTAAAGCGGCAATCGGTTGGCGCATCGAAGTCGCTCGGTCCGGCGCCGTAGATCGCCCGGCCATGTAGCCGCGTCCACTCACCGATCGCCACCAGCGAGGACCGGGCCCGTGAATCGAACTCGCCGCGCCCGGTGGGGCCGACATTCAGCAGTACGTTGCCGCCCTTGGCCACCGAATCAACCAGCATCTTCACCAGCAACTCGGGTGACTTCCAGTCGAGGTTATCGCGGTCGTAGCCCCACGAGCCGTTGAGCGTCTGGCACGCCTCCCAGACGACCTTCTGACCGTCGCGGGTCGGTGTTTCCTTGGGCTGGTACTGCTCTGGGGTGACGAAATCGGCCGATTCGGGATAGCCGATCCGGTCGTTGAGGATGATGTCCGGTTGCAGCTCGCGGACCATCGTGACTAGCTCTTCCGACCGCCAGTCGGCCTTGCTCTTTTCCGGGCCGGTGAAGTCGTACCAGAGGATATCGATCTTGCCGTAATTCGTGAGCAGCTCGCGCGTCTGGCCGTGCAGGTAGTCGGCGTATTTCTGCTGGTCACGGTTCTTCTCGCGCTCGCGAAACGCCTGGTCCTCACTTTGGGGATGGATGTTATCGACGGCGAACTCGGGATGATGCCAATCGATGACCGAGTGGTAGAAGCCGACCTTGAGCCCCTCGGCCCGGAACGCCTCGACCCATTCCGCCAGTAGGTCACGCCCGATCGGGGTGTTGGTGACCTTATAGTCGGTCAGCTGCGAATCCCAGAGGCAGAATCCTTCGTGGTGCTTTGACGTGATGACGGCGTACTTCATGCCGGCAGCCTTCGCATCGGCTGCCCACTGCTTCGGGTCGTAGAGGTCTGGTTCGAAGTGATCGAAGTACTTCTGGTAGTCCTCGGTCGTGATCTGCTCGCGTTTCTTGACCCACTCGTGACGCCCGGGCAGCGCGTAGAGTCCCCAGTGGATGAACATGCCGAAGCGGTCGTTCGTGAACCAGCTGGTGTTGCCGAAGCCCATGCCGATACCTCCCGTGGATTGAACACTGTATACACGTCGCAGTCTGGTGCAGACGGTATCCGCGATCAAGGATGGCGTCAAGGGCCAGGTCAGACAGTCATTGATCGTCGCCGTCGTCGCTGTGGCGAGCGCATTCCCGGCTCCGCTACGACTCGCTCGACACGACGCGATCGTTGTCGAGGCGCTCGTAACGCCGGCCAAAGGAGAGCCGCGCGCTGAGGCCAGGTTCACCTGTCTCGGTCCGGGAAAAGACCCCGCGGGCGCGTTCAAGGTGATCCATGGGATTGCCGATGCGTCCGCTGAAGTGGGTGAGCCACAGCGTTCCTACATCGGCATCTTTCGCCAGCGTGCACGCCTCCCGGATCGTCATGTGTCCGTGCCGGACGGCGTCCTCCTGCTCGTCTTCGAGGGCATAGGTAGCCTCGCTGACCAACAAGTCGACGCCGTGCACCAGTTCCCGGATCGCATTCGTGGGCCGCGTGTCGGTGACAAAGGCGAAGGCGATTCCCTGGCGGGGTTCGCCAACAACCTGGTGCGGCTGGACCACCGCTCCATCGACCGACACCGGCTCGCCGCGCTGCAGCACCGACCAGAAGGGCCGTGGCACGGCCAGCGCCTCGGCCCGGACCGGGTCGAAGGCGGGCGAGCGGTCGAGATCGAGGCGATAGGCCAGGCAAGGCACCCGGTGTTCGGCCTCACAGACCGACCCCCTGACACCTCCGGGCAATTCGAACCGGTCGCCGTCACGCAGTTCCACCACCACCACCTCATACGGTAGCCAGGCGGCAATCACCCGCAGGCCATCGACCACGGCCCGGGTCCCGATCGGGCCGTAGATGTGCATCGGCTCGGTGCGGCCGGCGTTGGCGACGGTGTGGAGCAGGCCGGGCAGGCCCGCCACGTGATCGGCATGCAGATGCGAGAGGCAGATCGCGTCCAGCCGCCGGAATCCCCAATGGAACGTCCGCATCTGGACCTGCGTGCCCTCCCCGCAGTCGAAAAGTGCGAGAGAGCCGCCAGACCGCATCAGCAGGCTCGAAAGCGGCCGATCCGGCAGGGGCACCATCGCGCCGTTCCCAAGCAACAACAGATCGATCACGCGTGCTCCATTTCATTCCCAACCTGATTTTGTTCATGCGGTTTGTTCGCCGTACAATGCGGTCACACGTATACCATGCTGACTCGGTCCACCCGTGGGATCCGCGCTGCATGGTCTGTTCACGTTCGCACGGCGCAGACCAAGGTCCGCATGCGCTTTTTCAGGACAACGACGATGGCCCCTCGCACCTGGGACGACTCCGACGATTGGGACGACGATGACGACGGCAGTGGCCGTCGTGGGGCGTCCGGGTATCAACCGAGCCACAGGCTGCACCCGCCCCGCAACGAGCAGGACCAGGCGTTCAAGTGCGGTCACTGCCGGCAGTTCATCGGGGCGCCGATCGCAGGGGGGCGGCAGCGCAACCATTGCCCGAACTGCCTCTACTCCCGCCACGTCGATGACACGATGCCCGGTGATCGGAAGAGCACCTGCGGCTCGATCATGAAGCCGGTTGGCCTGATGTCGCGCCGGAACGGCGAGCTCGTGCTAATCCACGAATGCCTCGGCTGCGGCAAGCAGGATCCGAACCGCATCGCCGCCGACGACAACCCGGTGTTGCTGGAGACCATTCCGGTCGTCGCCGGCATCGGCCTCGACGAGCCCGCGACCGAAGGCGACGACTTCAGCCACCTCATCCCCGAGGAGTTGCGGTACCTCTAGCGATACTCGCACCTGCGACATTCATCTGGCTGGTGGACTCGGAAATCAGGACTGTCGTAGGGGAGGGCTAGCGGACCGCGAAGAACACCTCCGCCGACCCGTTCTTGTCTGCGTATGCCCTCCCGAATTGTCGCATTCAGGCGAGTTTCGACGTTGTTATCGAGACGGCCCTTGACAATCGACTGGACGTTTGTGCACCTTTCGTCAGGGCATACGCGGGCAGGCAAGATCCGGTAGCCTACGCCACGTGCCCGCTATCCCTCCCCTACGAAACCACCAGTTCGGAAGGTCACGCGGTTGCTTCACCCCTCTTGCGGAGGTAGCGCTCCAAGCCCATCGCAGCCAGCTTGTCCGGGTTGGCGAGGTTCAGGCGGCGCATCATCAGGTCAGTGGCTTCGTCACCCAGCTTCTGTCGTTGCAGAGCATCGAACTTCCGGACCATCGCGGTCGTATCGGTGATTTCAGGGCCGGCCGCTTCACCCATCGCGACCAGCTCATGGATCCGTGGCATCACCTGATCGAGATGGCAGGCTGCATCCTCATAGACGCCAAAGTGCGTCGGGGCGATGCGCGCCGGTTCGAAGTCACGCATCGTGGCGATGCTCGACTCCCACGCCTCGGGATCCAGCTCCGGCGGCGGGATCGGCGCCGCGACGTAGTCGCTACCCGGCATCCTGACTCCGCCCGTATCGCCGCTGAACAACGTCCGTGACTGCTCGTCGAAGATGGCGACGTGGTGCGAAGCGTGGCCCGGCGTGAACGCCACCCGCATCTGGCGGTCGCCGACGAGCAGCGCCTCGCCGTCAATGAGTACATCGACCCGCTCTTCCGGCACCCCGGCGATCTCTCCCCACAGCCGTTCCATGTCTTCGCCGTAGATCCGCGCGGCGCTGCGTTCGAGCCGGCTGGGATCGACCAGGTGCGCCGCCCCAACCGGATGCACCGATACCCGTACCCGCGGATGCTTGCGGGCGATGACACCCGCCGCCCCGGAATGGTCGAGGTGGATATGGGTGACGATGATCCGGTTCACGTCCTGAAGGGTATAGCCAGCTTTCGTTATCTCGGCTTCGAGATTGGCCAGGCAGGTCGAGGGTCCGGTTTCGATAAGCACCAACTCGCTACCGGCCTCGATCAGGTAGGCGGCGATTACCTGGTCGGTATCGAGGAAGCCCAGATCAATGACCGAGATGCCATCGGACTTCAGCCGCGTCGCCAATGCGTCGGCACCGGGTATGGTAGGGTCAATCGGGATCATGGATGAGCGTCCTCGCAGTTCGAACGTCGGCCGTTGCATACCCACCTCTTGGGGGCATAGTCAATCATCGGTTCCCGGAATGAGGTTGTCGATTCGACCTTAAAATGGATACCATGTTGTTGCATACGACGCACTGCGAGGCCACTCGTCACGGCACAGAACGGGACGGTGAAGTTCTGAGAGTTTGGCTGACGCGCCGCACGGGTATCCCACCTGCTGCGGGACACCGGTACCCCTTCATGACTCGCTATGGATTGGACACAATGGACAACGAACAGACGCTCCTCAGCGTCGGCGACGCGGCGAAACGGCTCGAACGATCCACAGAACAGGTCCGGCGCTACCTTCGCGAAGGCCGGCTCAAGGGTCAGCGGATCGGTGGCCAGTGGTTCATCGAGCGTGGGACGCTCGATCACTTCGCGGCGGCGGCCCGCACGCAGCAGAGCTTTGTCCAGCGCCTGGGCAAGGCATCCG
>JALZMD010000197.1 GCA_030858375.1 Chloroflexota bacterium | reverse complement strand
CTGCCCTGATCCCCGATCAAACGAAATAGTCCGTCACCACACACCCAAGGCCCGGCGTGGGCCGGGTCTTCGGTGTGTGCTGTCGGACTATTTGGTTCGATCGGGGATCAGGGCAGGAAGTCCTCCGGATTCCGGGAGACGCCATTGACATTGACCATGAAGTGAACGTGTGGCCCGGTGGAGATACCGGTGCTGCCCAGGGGGCCGATCACCTCACCCTGGCTCACCGACTCCCCGGCCCGGACATACGGTTGTGAGGCCATGTGACCGTAGAGGGTGTGGACCCCATCGCCATGATCGATTTCAACGTAGTAGCCCAGACCACAGTTACACCAGCCGGCGGTGACGACAGTGCCACTGCCGGCTGCCAGCAACGGGGTTCCCGATGGCGCCGCCAGGTCAAGGCCATCGTGCAGCGGGCACCCATACTCCGCGTTGTAGGAGTAGAAGCCGAGATTGCTGCAGCCGAACGCCTGCGTCCTGGTGTAATCCGTGAGCGGGTAGATGAATCCCGTGGACGCTTGCTCAGTCGCGGCTTCGGTCAGTTGAGCAGTCGCCTCACTGGTGGCTTCCGCTGTCGGCTCGGCGGTGGCCGGTTCCGTCGGCTGCCGGGGTGCCGCAAAAGTCGCCTCTTCTTCCTCAGACAACGGTGGCTCAGTCGGAGTCGGAGTCAGTGTTGACACAGATTCGACGGACGTGATCAGCAGGTCGCCATCGACAAACCCGGTGGCATTATTATTGGTTACTTCGTACCAGCCGGCCTCGCTGGACTCGAATGAGACTGGGCCGCTCACGACCCGAACCACCTCGCCATCAGCGAACTGTCCAGTGACATCGGACGTGGGCGAACCAGCGACACGGACGTTGACGCCTTCGCCATCACCGGTGAAAACCTGGAGAAAATCGCCTGCGGCAAAACCAGATTTCGATTCCTTGGTCGGCACGACCGTGACACCAGGTTGCGTCGCGTCCGGAGTCGTGGCAGCGGGCGTGGTCGTGCCGGGGACGGCGGTGACCGGGTCGCTGCCTGGCGAGGATGTGGGCGCCCCGTCGCTGCTCATCAGGTAGAACCCCGAGATCCAGCCTTCGATCCCGTCGACCGTCACCGGCCACCATCGAGTTTCCTGGTCGTCGTACACGGTATCGACCATGTCGATACGCAGGCTGACGACTTCGCGGTCGGCCGCCTTGGTCACAATCTCGCCGGTACTTTCCGGTTCGGCCCGGACGTTGACATTTTGGCCATTGCCGAAGACCCGCGCCGTCGAATGCGCCGTTGCCTGCTCGGTGTAATCGAAGGCAACCAACTGGGAGGAAACAATGTCGCCATCGGCGGTGGTCGCCTGGGTCAGGAATGTGCCCGCAATCCAGCCATCGACGCCGTTGGAGGCAACTGGCCACCAGCGCACGCCAAAGCTGTCGTACACGGTATCGGTGACATCGACCCGGAGGTCGATGGTGGTTCCATCAGCCACCTGCGCCAGGGATTCCGACTCATCGACCGGTTCTGCCCGGAGCGGCACGTTCTCCCCGCCACCCGCCACGATGGCGGTCAGGCCCGTAAGTTGGTCAACCGTATCAACCGAGATAGATAATCCCCGCGTCGATTCCGGCGACGGCACCGGTGTTGGGCCATCGGCCCAAGCGACCTGCAAGGACGGAAACACCATTCCCGCTGCCAGCGTTAGGGCCAAAGTGAATGTCCGAATCCGTCCCGATCTGGACGGCCTGCTGGTAGCGGTAATCACCGCGCCTTCCCTTCTGAGCGACCCAGGTCGTTCTGCGTTTTCCATAACGGGTGAGATGGTCCGGTGAAGACCGGTCATTGCTTTGCTCCCCAGTTTGCTCATCCCGCGCCTTCGCCCTCTGCCATGAACCGGCTACTCCATCCAGTGCCGATCCAGGCCCATCCTGAAAGCGAAATCCTGTCAATCGTTGTTTAAACCGGCAACACTGCATCGTGAGTCTTGGAGGCATTCGTCTGACACTGGTTGAGTCAGTGCAACCAAAATGTCGCGCATCACTCGCCTGGCACGCTGGCACGCCCGATCCTGGCGGCCGTCCCCGGTCGCTCATGATTATCACCACAACGGCCCAATTGCGCAAAGAGTGTCCGTACACCTTCGAAGGCGTTCAGGGAATGCCACCAGCGCCCGGCCCCGACTGCATGGCATGTTCGTACACTACCATCGTCGCCGTGTCGTGACAACGTGTCCGTACATGCGTCGGGGCCGAAGCGGGCGCATACCCTGAGCGCCAGCCGCACGCAATTCCGGCAATAAACGGAAATCGCCGGGCCAACCAGTTGTTCAACCCGGTCCTTGGCGCCGCCAACGCCCAAAATCCGGTGGTATACTTCCTCGCTGTCGATATGTCTATCGATGATGCCGCTTTGTCGCGCCCGGCACGGGGTTCCACCGCAGCACCCGACAAAGCGCACCCTGTTTCCGCCAGAAATCGGTGATCCCGATCGTCTGTGCCTGGCAGGGCAACGCGGATCATCGAAACGGCATCCGGGTCACCCCGGGGTGTGCACCTGGTTGCCCAACCCGCATGCGACCTGGCTGTAATGTTGAAGCGGAGATCTCGTCATCCGGGGCCAGATCGGCCTGAATGCTGGGTTAACTGTTAGAAGGGACGCATTTCGCGTGAAATTGAATGTGGAGCGGAAGCCCGCGAGTCTCATCGTGCTGGATATCACAGCCGACGATGACGAATTCGCCGAGGCAATGACGAAGGCCTATCGCAAGGTCGCTAAAGATATCCAGATGCCAGGGTTCCGCAAGGGCAAGGCGCCGCGAAACGTCATCGAGCGGTTCTACGGTCGGGATGTTTTCCTTCGCGAAGCGGCCGACGAGGTGATGGACAAGCTCTATCGCCAGGCACTCGAGCAGGAGAGCATCACGCCCGTTGGGGAACCGGAGGTCGAAATCAACGACCTTGAACCGGTCAACTTTGTGGTGACGGTTCCAGTCTTCCCTTCCATTGAGGTGAACGACTACGCCAGCGTGCGTGTCGATTCGGTGGATGCTGGCGTTGAGGATGCAGATGTCGACGAGGTCCTGACACGGCTTCAGTTGTCACAGAGCCCATGGGTCGAACTCGAAGCATCACGGTCCCCGAAGACTGGCGACCAGGTTACGGTCGACTACACGGTCCTTGATGGCGACCAGCCGTTCCAGGAGCCGATTAACGATGCGGTCTTCGTGCTCGGCGAAACGAACCTGCTGACCCAGCTTCGCGAAAAGCTCGAAAGCATGAACGCCGGCGACACTGAGTCGTTCGAACTCGCCTTCAATGAGGACGATGATTCAGCTGATCCCTCCATCCGCGGGAAGTCGCTCTCCTACCAGGTCACGCTGAAGGAGATCAAGCAGCGGGACCTCTTGCCGCTCGACGACGACTTCGCGAAAAAGGTCAACGAAACCGAGACACTTGACGACCTCCGCACGCAAATCCGCGAAGACATCCACGTCGGGAAGACGAACGATGGCCGGACCGGCGTCGTCAACCAGATCATCAACGCCATGGCCGAGCAAGCGGCGATCGATCCGCCGGCCGTGATGGTGGGTGAAGAGGTTGATCACCAACTCAACCATTTGAAGGAAGAACTCCAGCGCAGCAACACGCCGTGGGAAGGCTACCTGCGGCTCCAGGGCAAGACCGAAGACGACATTCGCGCCGACCTTCGGCCTGAGGCCGAGCGACGGCTGCGTAACTCGCTCTTCCTCCAGGCCGTGGCCAAAGCGGAAACCGTGGAAGTTACCGACGTGGACATCGACGCCGAGATTTCCCGGCTGGCGCCTCCGGCCGCTGACGGGGACGACGAAGCGGCCGCGGCCCAGGCCGCCCGCATGGCGCAGTTTTACCAGAGCGACTACTTTCGGAGCATGTTGCGG
>JALZMD010000433.1 GCA_030858375.1 Chloroflexota bacterium | reverse complement strand
ATCCCGAACCCGGTCGTGACCCGCGACAGCGCCGGAGAGTACTGCATGGGAAACTGTGTGGGAGGCGAGGCCGCTGCGGGCACATCCCACCGCCAGACGACGACAGGGACCAACCAGACCAGATCAGGATGACGCGGGGTGGAGCAGTGGCAGCTCGTTGGGCTCATAACCCAAAGGTCGGAGGTTCGAATCCTTCCCCCGCTACCAGCACCACGACTTCGACCCGCCGGCTCACCCCGGCGGGTCGTCCCCGTTAATCCCCCGTGTGGCACCGGGAGATGCCAGGACGACCAACAGTGATAGGCTAGCTCGAGACGTGGCAATCGCGTTTCCGATCTTATTGCCAGGGAAAGACAGAAAATGACCAATCATGGAATGAACGGACGTGCCGCAAATGGTGACCGTGCGGTGAAGCTGACGACTGCCGGCGTGATGGCAGGAGCTGCGCTCGGCGTTTGGGCCGGCAAGCGGATACAGGCGTACGCTCGGCAGGAAAGACCCGAGGGTATGATCAATTGGAATCGGACGCGTGATATAGCAACCGCCATGAACAAGGGGGAATCGCTCACAGCGGTGGAGAGGGAGCGTTTGGATCGCTATTATGGCGACCTGGTGGCAAAGTGCATCCCCATCGTGTCAGAGTACACCGGTTCATCGCTGCCCACCGACGATCACCGGACCTTTGCGTTCGATCGCGTCGACTGGATCGAAGCCAACCTGGTGGGCTTCAAGCGAATGTTCGAGCCGATCGAGGAACTGGACTCGCCGACTGCCCACAAGGGAACAGTCGGCCGATTCACTTCAAGCGTCAACCAGTCCATGCTCTCCTATGAGATTGGCCTCCTCCTCGGTTACCTGGCAAGGCGCGTCCTTGGGCAGTACGACCTGGCGCTGCTCGGCCGGGAGCCAGTTGAAGCTTCCGGCAAGCTCTATTACGTGGAGCCGAATATCCGTGGGGTAGAGGCGAAGCTTGGCCTGCCCAAAGACGACTTCCGGATGTGGCTGGCGCTGCATGAAACGACCCATGCATTCGAGTTTGAGGCCCACCCCTGGGTCCGCGTTCATTTCAATGCGCTGCTCGAACGCTACATGACGTTCATGAAGCAGGATGCCGAGTACCTTAAGCAGGGTATGCAAGGCCTGAAAGTCTTTTCCGATCGAATCCGTAGCCGGGGAGACGAGAACGGCAGCTGGATCGAAGCCTTCATGAACGAGGCGCAACGCGAACTGTTCAATGAGATGCAAGCGATGATGTGCGTGGTCGAGGGGTACTCTAACCACGTTATGAACGCAGTTGGCAGGGACCTGCTCGCCAACTACGAGGAGATCTCCCGCAAGTTTCAAGAACGCCAGAACCAGCGAACGCAATCCGAGCAGTTGTTTGCCAAGCTGACCGGATTGAACGTCAAGATGGAACAGTACCGCGCAGGCGAACGCTTCATCGACGAGATTGTCCGTCTTCGCAACCATGATGTAGCCCGTCGGGTCTGGGAAGCTCCCGAGTTCCTGCCCACCATGGATGAAATCAAGAAGCCAGAGCTTTGGCTGACTCGAATCGAGGCCTTGACGCCGGCCCTGGCGAGCGCAAGCAGCTGAGGTCAGCGCTCTCGAACAAACCTGGGCTAATGCCGAAAGTGCCTTGTGCGCGTGAAGACCATGGTGATCCTGGCGCGATTGGCGGCGGCGATCACTTCATCGTCGCGGACTGATCCTCCGGGCTGCACAATCGAGGTAATCCCGGCCCTGATCGCTTGCTCGACTCCATCGGCAAATGGAAAAAAGGCGTCGCTCGCCAGAGCGGCGCCTTTTGCCTTGTCTCCAGCCTTTCGTGAGGCAATCAAGACACTTTCAAGGCGGTTCGGCTGTCCAGCGCCCACCCCCACGATCGCCGAGTCCATGGCCAAGACGATGGCATTGGACTTCACAAGGCGGGATGCTTTCCAGGCGAACTCCAGGTCGCGCATCTGGTCTTTGGTTGGTACGAGATCCGTGGCAACGGTCCAGGAACGAACGTCGTCGATCTGGCTATCGGCCGTTTGCACCAGCATGCCGCCAGCGATAGGACGAACGTCGAGTTCGTCGCCGTCCACGTTGGCGGCTGTGACTCGGTTAGGCAACGTAAGCAGACGAGTTCCCTTCTTCTTAAGCAGGATGTCCAACGCATCGGGTTCGTACGACGGTGCGACGATGATGTCGAGCTTGATTTTTCGCAACGAGGAAGCGGTCATCGCGTCGACGGTTCGATTGAGGGCCACTACTCCCCCGTACGCTGACACCCGATCACCGTCGAAGGCAGCATCGTATGCTTCGGACAGTGTCGATCGAACCGCCATCCCGCACGGCACCATGTGCTTGACGATCACTGCCGCAGGAGCCTCGAATTGTTGCGCGGCTTGCCACGCCGCATCACCATCCAGGTAGTTGTTGAACGAAAGCGGTTCACCGGAAAGGCGAACGGCGTCCAGGATGCCCAGGCGTCGACTCTCGTGGACATTCAAGCGTGAGTACGCGGCAGCCCGCTGTTGTGGATTCTCGCCGTAGCGTGGGGTAGCGGCGTGACGCAACGGTAGGGTGAGTTCGTCCGGAAACAACGGTACCGCGCCACGCAGGAACGCCGCGACTAGCGAATCGTACGTTGAGACGTGCCCAAACGCCTTGGCCGCCAGGGCGCGGCGCCCGGCGAGATCGACTCCGCTGCTGACGAGCAGGCCAGCCAGCCGGTCATAGTCTTCTGGGTCGGTTACAACCACGACCGAGGCAAAATTCTTGGCAGCCGCCCGGACCATTGCCGGTCCACCGATGTCGATCTGTTCGACCCTTTGGGCGGTATCAAGATCAGAGTCCTGAACAGCCCGTTCGAACGGATAGAGGTTTGACACGAGCAGGTCGATCGGTGCGATGGAATGTTCCCGAAGCGTCGCGACATGCTCAGGAAGATCCATCCGCGCAAGCAGACCGGCATGGATTCCCGGATGAAGGGTTTTGACCCGGCCGTCGAGAATCTCGGGGAATCCGGTCACCTCCTCGACCGGAGTTACCTTCAGGCCAGCATCGACCAGCGCGGCGGCGCTCCCGCCCGTGGAGAGGAGTTCATAGCCCAAGCCGTCGAGGGTTCGGGCGAACTCAACCAGGCCGGTCTTGTCGTAGACGCTCAGAAGCGCTCGCACGGCTACGTATTCCCTTCGCTGGTAGAGACATTCGATCCGTCTTGGTCCAGGCGCCAAAGGTCGGCGTTGGCGCGGATTTGATCGGCGTGTTCATGCAGATGCACGCCATAGATGCTGAGCCAGTCCTGGGCAGAGTAGGGACCAGCTTCGGTATGATTGCCGGCTGCCTCCCACAATTGGTCATCGAGACCAGTGATCACACAATTTGTCGACGCCCGGACCGCGGAGATGGTGGCGAATGCCAGATCGATGGGCAAGTGCCCGTAATCAAACGTGTGCACCCAGGTATCCTGGTCATACCCAGCGATGATCGGGTTCGGTTCAGCCAACAGGAGCCGGATGCGTGTCGCGGCGAACGTCTCGGAATCTCCGCAGTGAAGGATGATTTCGTGCGCCGACCAATCACTGCTGGACGGCTTCCACGTTCGAGCGGCCAGCGGGCAGGCAGTCCAGGCCGACAAAAGCACTTCCGGTCCCGTTTCGTATTGTTGAATCAACCGGGACCGATCCTGTTTGTTCATTGCTGCCCATTCCACCTGGCTCGAACCGTGTGAACGTCACTATCGCTATGGTATCAGGCGAAGCTGGGATCAGGATGGAACGTCAACGCGCTGCCCAAAACTCCGGCAAGGGCCAGAGCCGTTGGGCGGGAATCTTATACTATGCTCAGCACATTTGAGGTTTTTCAGGTTGATTCCATCCAGATCAGGAAGGGACTTACGCTCCATGGCAGCTGCCAAAAAGTCGTCGGTGCGGACGTTTGCAACGAAAAGTGATCTCGACAAGGGGATTCGCAAACGAGTCATCGAGTTGCTCAATCAACAACTGGCGGATTCGCTCGATCTGTATTCACAGACGAAACAGGCTCACTGGAACGTCAAGGGATCCGATTTCTACCAGCTTCACCTGATGTTCGACGAACACGCTGGTCACGTGGTGGGTTGGATCGATTTGCTTGCCGAGCGGGCAGTGATGCTTGGTGGGTACGCAACGGGAACTGCTCGGATGTCGGTTTCGGCCAGCCGGTTGCCGGAGTACCCAACCGATGTGACATCCGGCATGGAGCATGTAGCAGCGCTTGTCGATCGTTGGTCGGCCTACGCGGCAACGACGAGGGCGGGCATCGATATCGCAGATGAAGCGGGAGACAAGGACACCGCTGACTTGCTGACCGAGATATCTCGCCAGGTCGACATGGATCTCTGGTTCCAGGAAGCTCATTTGCAGGGGTAGGAATTGTCGCCCCTGTACACATTCAGACCTGGATAATTGTTAGACCGCCGATGGTTCGCCGTTCGATCGACGATCGCCATCGGTGGCAACATCGGATGTTTTGGAAATCGGCAATCGGGCTTTGGTCACCATACTCGTGACATAGAGATCACCAGTGGTGCAGGCAACTCACTTCGGACCGCCACCTCTTTCTTCTTCGCCCGCGAAGTATCGGAGATGTGGAGCACAAGCCTCTCTGGAATTGGGCCACCATTTCTTCAGTAGCAACAACAGCCATGCATTCGATGGTTATTCAACGCACGAACTGGTCAGCGCAGGACCGGAAAGCGGATACTCAAGGGAGAAGCAAGCTCGCGGTGGCCCAGCCGTGCTCGATGGAGTGCGGATATTTGCATCGGGACTAACGATACACACGAATGGCCGCAAGCGTGGACAGGTTGCCAGAGCACAGAA
>JALZMD010000443.1 GCA_030858375.1 Chloroflexota bacterium | reverse complement strand
CCTTGACTTCCTCGACACCGGTGACCGCCAGCTTCGCGCCATCCGGCGACCAGGCGAGGGATTGGAACGAGCCCTTGCCGTTCGTGAGGCGGCGCGGTTCGCCACCGGTCGCCGGAATCGTCCAGATGTCGCCATTGCGCGACGCTTCCCAACCCGGCTCGCGGTTGGCGATGAAGGCGATCTCCTTGCCGTTGGGTGACCAGGCTGGACTCTCGTGCTCGTAATCACCACTGGTGAGTTGCACTGCTTCCGCGCCGTCGTCACGGGTGTCGATCGTGAAGATGTGGGAGAGCTTGCCGTCCAGGAACCCTTTGCCGTCGAATTTGTAGCGTGAAGAGGTGATGACCTTGACGTCGTGATCCGGGTCGTACCCCTTGGGATCGACGCTGCTGGTGAAGACGAGCCAGCGGCTGTCCGGCGCCCACGACAGGTTAGACGCACCGTTTTCGAGATCGGTGACTTGCCGGGGTTCCCCGCCGCGCGTGGGGAGGAGCCAGATCTGGGACGTTTTGGTGTCTCGCTTCGAGGTGAACGCCAACCACTCGCCATCCGGCGACCACCGTGGCGACCCGTCGTTCCCGCGGCCCGAGGTCAGTTGCACGCCACCGGAGCCATCGACCGGGAGGAGCCAGAGGGCAGCCCGGTACTCGTTCGATTCGCGGTCGATGTGCTGGACGGCAACGACCACACGGGTGCCGTCTGGACTCACTTGCGGATCACCGGTCAGCTTCAGCGCGTAGATATCGTCGATCGCGAGCGGGCGGCCGGCGCGAACCAGGGCCGCCGGCGCCTTGCTCGCGGATTCAGCGATGACCCAACCGGGTTCGAGGGCGTCCATGAGTTTCTTGAACGATTTGCCGGCCGATTTCGGTTTGGACGGCTTGGAAAGGAGTTTTGGCATGAATGCGTCTTCCTCATGTGCGTCGTCACGGGCGGACACAAGGTCCGCAACCGTACAAGGTCCGTGCCGACAGTTCGCCGCGCACGTCATTTCGAGCGGAGTCGAGAAATCTCCTCGCCGCAGCGAGTGTCGCGCTGCCTAGCCCGCGAACGGCGCGCCCAGCATCATCGCCTGCACCGATTCCCCGGCAGCATACGCAAATTCGCGCGGCGGTATCACCAGCAACGCGTTGATGCCAGTGAACGACGCCAGCCGCGACGATTGCTGCCTGCCGGAGTTGCGGGCGACGAGGCGACCGTCACCATCTACCGAGACGATGCCGCGTTGGAATTCGATCCGGTCCGAGGCCTGGACGTCATGTTGGAGCACCACCGGCACACGTGGCCGATCGATATTGCGTGCGCCCATCATCTGCCGCAATGTTGGACGGATGAAGACCTCAAACGTGACCAGTGACGAGACGGGATTGCCGGGCAAGCCGAACATCAGCGCCTTGCCACGGGTCGCGAAGTTTAGGGGCTTGCCGGGTTTAAGGTAGAGGCGGCGGAAATGCACCTCGATATCCGGGGTATCGAAAAGGATCGCCTTGACCAGGTCGAGTTCGCCCATCGAGACGCCGCCTGAGGTGATCACGATGTCGTCGGCGGCCAGGCGCTGATCGAGAAACGCTTCCAGCTCGTCTCGCTGGTCTGGCGCCTGGCCCGCGAACGTGATCTCGCAGCCCTCGGCCAGGAGGGCGGCGCACAGGCTGAACCGGTTGGAATCGCGGATTTGGCCGGGTCCGAGGGGCTGACCGGGCTCGACCAGCTCATCGCCGGTCGAGAGCACGCTAACCCGTGGCCGGCGGCTCACCGAAATGGGATTAATGCCCATATTGGCGGCGAGGCCAATCTCTGCCGGCCCAAGGATGGTGCCCGCCGGTAGCACGAGATCGCCCTTTTGGACGTCTGAGCCGATCGGCCGGATGTTGGCGCCCGGCTGGACATCCTCCTGGTGGATCACGACGTGATCCTCGGCCAACTCCGTCGCCTCCACCGGTACCACCGCGTTCGCGCCGCGCGGCACCGGGGCGCCGGTCATGATCCGCACCGTGTAGCCGTCGGTCACCTCGGCGTCGATCACGTGGCCGGCGTTTTGCTCGCCGATCACTTCCCGCCAGGGCGAGCTGTCGTCGGCGAAGACCGCGTAGCCATCCATCGTCGAGGCCGGGAACGGCGGGTGGTCCTCCGGTGCCATCAGGTCGGCGGCCAGGAACCGCCAGGTGGCGGCGTCGAGCGGGATCGATTCCGCCGGAAGCTTCGTGAGCTTGCTGTCGATAATCGCCCTGGCCTCCTCGGGCGGCCGCATGCGGTCGAGTTCCTGCATGGCGTTGGCATCCGGTGCTTTGCTGGGGGTGTCGCTCACATTTGCCTCATGGGGGTGGGATAGTGCAGGGTAACGATGCAATCGGGCGTCATCCTACCATGATGCCTGACTACGTCCGTATGGACGAATTGTTGCCGAGGCGGGATACATGAACACGTTTGCAGATAGTCTGTCACGCCTCAAAGGGGTCACGATCCTGGCCCCGCTCCTGTTTCTCACGATCCTGGAGCTTGCCCGGTGGCGGATCGCGCCCGGCTTTTTCACCTCGTGGCCGGGCTATCTGCTGCTGGGCGGCGTCACCTTGCTGGCCGTGCTGGCGTTCTCGCAGGCCATATTCACGGTGATCGAGCGCCTGCAGCGTCGCCTGAGGTTACAGAACGACGAGTTGCTGGGCCTGCATCATGCCACCATCTCGATCGACCGGAAGCTGGACCTGAATGCCGTCCTGCAGGGGGTCGTGGACGAGGCGCGTGACCTGTTCGATGCGAAATACGGGGCCCTGGCCTACCTCGGCGACGATGGGTCGATCGAAGCCTTCATCACGTCGGGTGTCACGTCGGCCGAGCGACGCCTGATCGGTCCGGTCCCGCGGGGGCACGGGGTCCTGGGTATCGTGATGAACGAAGGGGAAAGCCTGCGCCTGGACAGCATTGCCGATCACCCGCGGTCGGTCGGCTTCCCGCCCAATCACCCACCGATGAACGCCCTGCTGGCGGTGCCGATCCGCTCGCAAGGCGGCGTGCTCGGGAATCTCTACATCGCCGAAAGCGACGAGGGGTACCGGTTCGAGGCGAGCGACGAGGAAACCCTTTACCGATTCGCGGCGGTGGCGGCCGTGGCGATCGAAAACGCCCGGCTTCATCGGCAGGTCCAAGCGCTGGCAATCACAGAAGAGCGGCAGCGGATCGCCCGCGAAATGCACGACAGCCTGGCCCAGGTCCTCGGCTATGTGAACACCAAGGCCCAGGCGGCCCAGGTGCTGCTCGAGGATGGCCACACCGACCGGGCATCGGAACAGCTCCGGCAAATGGCGGAAATGGCACGAAGCGCCTACGCCGATGTCCGCGAGGGTATCCTGAGCCTGCGCACCTCCCTCGATCCGGGGCGTGGCTTCATCGACACCTTACGGGACTACCTCGAGGTCTGGCGCGAACAGAGCGGGGTGGCTGTCTCGTTGGATACAACCGGGCTCGATGGACACGTGGCGGCACTGACCGAGGTTCATCTGCTGCGAATCGTGCAGGAAGCGCTGACGAATATCCGCAAGCACGCCGCCGCGACCCAGGTCCATATTCAGCTGCGGCAGGAATCGGACAGCCTCGTCACGACGATCGAAGACAATGGCGTTGGATTGCCGAAGGATGATCGCGGCCTGCGGGGCGTGCCGCGCTTCGGCATGAGCACGATGCGCGAGCGAACCGAGTCGCTGGGTGGCGGGTTCGATATCACCTCGCAGGCTGGCCAGGGAACCTGCATTACGGTGCGGTTGCCGATGGACCGACAGACGTAGGGAGGGTGGAATGCGTGTCCTCATAGCCGACGACCATGCGTTGTTCCGGGATGGATTGCGCAGCCTGCTTGAGGCCCGTGGCGTGGCGGTCGTTGCCGAAGCAAGGGATGGCGCCGAAGCGATCGCCTTCGCCCGGCTCCATCAGCCGGATATTGTGCTCATGGATCTCAGGATGCCGGTGATGGACGGCCTGGCGGCCACCCGGCTCATGTCCGCCGAGCAGCCCCAGGTGAGGGTTGTGGTGCTGACCGCCTCGGAAGACGACGCGGATCTGTTCGAGGCGCTGAAATCCGGTGCCCAGGGGTACCTCTCCAAGAACCTGGAGGCTCCAACCCTCTTCGCGTTCCTCGATGGCGTGATGCGCGGCGAACCGGCCCTCACGCCAATGCTGGCGCGCAAGGTGCTTGGGGAATTCGCCCGGGAAACCCCTCAAGCAGCTCCGCCGCCGGATTCCGTACTGACCGAGCGGGAGCGGGATGTCCTGGAATTGCTGACCGGGGGCGTCACCTCCAACAAGGAGCTGGCGGAACGGCTGTTCGTGAGTGAGAACACGGTGAAATACCACCTGCGCAACATCCTCGACAAGTTGCACCTCAACAACCGTGCCCAGGTCATCGCCTACGCCCTCCGTCACGGACTTGTTGGACCGGCCAACAATCCGCCCCACTGACGATGCCCCACCCCAACGGGTAGCACTGCCTACCCTTCCCCAATGCCTCGAACTACCCCGGCTTCCGGGGGGCCGACCCCTGATCGCACCTAGTCTTGAACCAGTGACACATCACCGGTTTCCGGGACGTTCAGGAAGGCACATTCGCAATGAAGAACCAGGCATCACTGAAGGACATGAACCGCCGTCGGTTCATGAGCATCGCCGGGCTGGTCGGCGCCGGAGCGGTGGGCACCGCGTTGTCGCCGGACGGTCTCCGCATCGAGATCGACCCATCGACCGTGGCCCAATCAACCGAACATGAACACGAGTCGAACGTTGCCTCGGCCCAGACATCGAGCACCGACAAGGATGAACCGACCAACGATGAGATGGACGCGATGCACGAAGCAGGCATCAAGTCCTTCCCGGCCGCGACGGAAGGGTTGGGTGGGCAGCCGCTTGATTATGAAATGGACGGCGGGGTCAAGGTCTTTCGCCTTACCTGCGGGCTGACCAACTGGGAGTTCGCCCCTGGCGAGTTCGTGGAGGCCTGGACCTACAACGGCGTGGTCCCGGGTCCCGAGATCCGGGTCACCGAAGGGGATACGGCCCGGTTCATTGTCACCAACGAATTGCCGCAAAGCACGGCGATCCACTGGCACGGGCTGGTCGTGCCCAACGACCAGGACGGTGTGCCGTTCATCACCCAGCCACCGATCAAGCCGGGCGAGACCTACACTTACGAATTCCCGATTCGGAAGGGCAACGCCGGGACCCACATGTACCACTCGCACAGCAACTCGGCGTACCAGGTCACGATGGGCCTCCTCGGTTCCTTCATTGTCGAACCGGAAGATCCGGCCAGCCGCCCGGCCTTCGACCGGGAATACACGATCGTCCTCAACGACGGGCCGATCGGCGGCTTTAGCCTCAATGGCAAGAGCTTCCCCGCCACCCAGCCGCTCGTGGCCAAACAAGGCGAAAAGATCCTCATCCGGTACATGAACGAGGGTTTGATGATCCACCCGATGCACCTGCACGGGATGCCGATGACCGTCACCGCCGCCGATGGCTACCTGCTGCCGCAACCGTACATGTGCGACACGATCAACATCGCGCCCGGCCAGCGGTTCGAGACCATCGTCGATGCCACGGAAGTCGGGACCTGGGCCTTCCACTGCCACATCCTCAGCCACGCCGAGTCGTCGCACGGCATGTTCG
>JALZMD010000413.1 GCA_030858375.1 Chloroflexota bacterium | reverse complement strand
TCGGCAGAAATCGCAATCACCGGAGTGGTCATCCCGGGCGAGTGTAGCAAAGCGCCACGTCGCAATCGCCCATCCCATAGCCCCTTCAGGCGGCGCAGACGACAGTTATCGAAAGGCCTGACGCCTTCCCCCGGCCCAGGCATTCGTAACCAGAACCACATCTGCCTGGCGAAGCCACCACATCCAACGGGGCCAACCCGGGATTCGTGATGAATCTCCTAGTAGCCGCTCCGCCGCTTGAGATCCGCGAGCGAGAAATCATTGCTCCGCATATAGGCAAGCTGGGCCTGCTCCTTATCCCGAATCTCGGCGACCGCCTCCGCCATGCCATCGATCGCCGCATCAGGAATGATGACGATGCCGTTTCGGTCGCCGTGCAGCAGGTCGCCGCTCTCGATCCGCTGGCCATCGAGTTCGATTGGCTCACCGACCGAGACGATCTCGAAGTTGCCGTGGGAGACGACGGGGTACTTCATGAAATAATGAAAACCGATCGCCCGCACTTCATCGACATCGCGAAGGGCGCCGTCGGTCACCATGCCGACGGCGCCGAGGCGCTGGGCAAGCGTGGCCATCATCTCCCCGGCGTAGGCGCAGCGGTGTGGGGCGCCGCTGACATCCTGGATCGTGAGCACGGCCGGAGCGTGCGCCGCATCGAGGGCATCCCACATCCGCCAGTAGCCATCGCGGCTGGCCGGCTCACCCGGCGCCGACGACATCGTGACCGTGACAGCCCGGCCCACCATGACGCCGAGTTCGGGAAACTGGCACTCCACCGCGCCTCCAATGAACCCATCGCACCGATCCCGCAGGGTAAACGGTTCGACGGCATTGGCGATCGTTGGACTGTCGATGCTCTGAAGGAAGGCAAGCGTGGCGTCGGAGAGAGTAGGGCGCGTAGTCATGGGACATCCTCACTGATTGGGACAGGCAATCGACTCGTGGTCGTCCGGTGAGGATATCGGGAAACACCATAATGGGAAAGTGGATCGAGACGCATCGCTCTTCGTCTGGCGGTGAATCGCACTTGCTCCAGTACTGCGACTTTCGTGTTTCCACTGGTGGAACGCCAGGTAGCGGCATATCCAGCAGGGCCAGCTTGTCTCTGCCCGGGTTCACGGTCGAGATGAACTCGACCGCTCCCAGTTGAATCGAAGTCCCACCGATCAAGCGGCACTCATTGAGGGAAGTTCAGGAATGAGCAACCTCTCCCAAGACGCGTTCTATCAATCGCTCCTCAACCGGCGAGCGGGATCGGGTGCCTTGTTCACGGATGAAGCAGGTCGAATACTCGTGGTCGAGCCACTGTACAAAACAACGTGGGAAGTGCCTGGTGGAATTGTCGAAAAGGGAGAGGGTCCAAGGACCACGTGCAAAAGAGAATGCCTGGAAGAACTGGGACTGGATGTCGATCCCGGAAGACTGCTTGCAATTGAGCACAAGACTGAGAACCCACCCCAAGGTAATTCCATTATGTTTATCTATTGTTGTGGGACGCTGTTGGATGCCTCGGTGATCCAGCTTCAGGAGGAGGAGTTGCGCAGTTTCCGTTTCGTTGCAGCGGAGGATCTTGGGCGGCTCATGAACGCCGGACTGGCGCATCGTGTTCGGTGCGCCGTTCGTGCCCGGCACGAAGGAACAACCTTCGAGATCGTCAATGGCGTGGTTATGTAGCGATGGGACAGGGCCCCGATGATTGTTGATCCGGGTGCCCAGTAGTCCTTCCGGTAACGAGAAACACCTCCCCTTCCGTCATCCTTCGCAAGCTCAGGATGACGGGGTTGGCGGGCACCCAAAGGAATGACGATCAGCCCTTCTTCTGGCGGTTGAACGGCTTGTGATTCGTTGGCGTGACCGAACGATTGGTGTTCCTGGAAGGAGGGTAGAGGGCTTCGTCAGCCCGGTCAAGCTTGTCGGTCTGGAGCCCCTCCGGGATGTTTCGCTGGATCGCCTTTTCGAACTTCAGGGGATCACCGGGCTTCCACGGCTTACCGGAGGTGGGGGGGTTCTTGCTGGCCATTCAGGACCTTCCTTCTGTTTCGCCGAATCGAGGCCGACACGCGTTGCCAGTGATGATTCCGCGGATCGACCCTCCCACGATAGCGCAGTTTCCCCCGGAATCAATGTCCGTTCAGTGCCTATCCTGACCCTGCCATCATCACGCGGAGCACGCTCATCCCGCGGAGGTCCAGCCAGCATTCGCCATCGAGCCGAGAGATCCGCAGCACCGCGTCACCACAGCTCGGGCAACGAAGGATGGCGCCGAGTTCAAGGCTGTAGACATGCATGGTCCCAAGCGGTCCCACAGCCTGGCAGCCATTGCAGACGGCCTCGGCAATCGTTATGTCGAACGTGAAGAGCTCTTCCAGAAGTCCAGCCGCGGCGTTCCCGTCCAGGTGCTGATTTCGTGCATCCATCCTCATCCTCCAGTGGGACCAAACCGCTCCGTCCTGACACGAGATGGTTCATGACCGAGGCCCACGAGCGTGGCCGCCACCGTTTCCACGAACGGAGTTGGGCCGCAGACGTAAACCAGCGGTCGGAGGTCGGGTGGCCACCCGGACTCGGTCAGCATGGCGGCGTCGACCCGGCGACTGAGGCCGCTCCATTCGGGAGGTTGCGCGCGGGTAAGGGTCCAGGTGACATCGAGAGCCGGGTCAGCTCCGGCGAGCCGCTCGATCTCCTCGCGGTACAGGATGGCGTCGAACGCACGGAACGACCCGAGCAAGCGGGTGGAAATTGTGCTGCTGCCGGAGGCCCGGTGCCTGAGCATTGCCATCAGCGGCACGATCCCGGAACCGCCGCCAACCAGCATCAGGGGACCGCCATCCGCGATGGTCCAGGTGAAATACCCGCCGATCGGTCCACGTAGCTCAAGCTGGTCACCGGCACGCAGTTCCCCGGTGAGATAGAGCGAGACTTCGCCATCGTCGAGCCGCTCGACCGTGAGCTCGATCCGTTCACTATCGGGTGCTGACGCGATGGAGTAGCTTCGCTCAGCCTGGTAGCCATCCTCGGCGGTGAGGCGGATATCGACATGCTGGCCGGGGCGGTGGCCACGCCAGCCGGGCACGTCCAGCACCAGGGTTCGGGCACCGGGCGTTTCGAGGATCGATTCACGGACACTGGCGAGCGTCCACGTCAGTCGCCCTGGTAGCGTTGTTCCAGCCATGGATCCCCATATTCGTGATACCCCAACGACTCCCAGAAGCCAGGCCGGTCCTCGTCGACGAGTTCCAGCCGCCGGACCCATTTCGCGCTCTTCCACAAGTAGAGGTGCGGAACCAGGAGGCGGGCCGGGCCACCGTGTTCGGGAGCCAACTCCTCGCCGTCGTAGTTGAACGCGATCCAGGCCTTGCCGCCGGTCACATCCTCAATCGGCAGGTTCGTGGTGTACCCACCGTCACAGTGGGCGATCAAGTAGCTGGCGCTGTAGTCGATGCCATCGAGGAGCGCATCGAGCGATACACCTTCCCAATCGGTATCGAGCTTCGACCACTTGGTCACGCAGTGGATATCGACGGTGAACGTTTCCCGGGGCAGGGTAAGGAACTCGTCCCACGTCCAGCGTGAAGTCGCCTCAACATTGCCGATGATGGTGAGGTCCCAGGTCGCAGTTGGAATGTTCGGTGTCGGTCCGGCAGAGAGAACCGGGAAGTCGCGGGTGAGGTACTGCCCGGGCGGAACGCGGCCCGCCACCTCAGGATCGATCCGTCGCCCGCGAAATCCTCGTGAGAAGAAACCACTTCCCATGATGCTGATCCTTTCCGCCGGGGAGCGGCGATGACCGGGAACTGCCAGTGCCTGGAGTACCGGACACGAAGAATGCGCCTTCATCCTAAGATGCGCGCGAGTCGATGTCTATTGGCAGGTTGCACGAGTGGCTGGGCCTGAGGCGGGACGCCGTGCCCTTTTAACAAGGTAACCGCCCGGGGGATGGCCCAGGCGGTTACGAACACCACTAGAGGGAAGGGGGATGACTACGCCGTGGCTGGCGACGCAGTCAATATGGTGCTGTTACAAGAATAGGGTGTGACAGGAAGTCAGCAACGGTCCAACCGTATAGATTTTCAGGCACCTTGGATTCATGGGGTAGACCTGGCCCAGACCGGGCTGGCCCAGCGTTCCTGAACGGACACCTTCCCCCGCCTGGCTCATCCTGACAGGATGAGCCAGGCGGGAACAAGTCTCAAGTGGGCTTGTGATACCATACACAAGGCATTTTGAGTCCCCCCGGTTGCACTCCATCACGTTGTTTCCGAGGAGGCTCAACCGGCGCGAACACCGGTTGCCGCACCATGGCGGCAGGGCAGTTCGCCCTCATCCGCGTCATCGTCCAGACTGGGACGAGACGCACATTTCCGGTCCTGATCGAGGGCCGTACAACCACGGGCGCCTGCTCGAAGTGGAGCGAGTTTCAGTGCAGATTCAAGGTGATAACTGGATCGTCATCCTGTTCATGATCGTTACGGCGTTCTTCATGGGCATGCTCCTCCTGACCCTGAACCAGATCGTCGCCCCAAGCCGCCCCAGCGCAACCAAGGCTGCCCCTTATGAGAGCGGCGTTCCGGACATCAAGGCAGTCAAGCCCAATTTTACTCCCAGGTTCTACATCGTTGCCATGCTCTTCGTCGTTTTCGACCTCGAAGTCGTGTTCATTTATCCCTGGGCCGTGTCATTCGATTATCTAGGCCTGTTCGGGTTCGTTGACATGCTGGTCTTCCTCGGCCTGTTAACGATCGGATACATCTACGCCTGGAAGAAAGGTGCCCTTGAATGGGTTTGATCGACGATCGTTTCGACAAGAATGTTTTCACCACGTCGCTCGATTTTCTTTTCAACTGGGGTCGTCGCTCCTCCCTCTGGTGGCTGCAGTTTGGCCTTGCCTGCTGCGCGATCGAGATGATCGGCGCCTCGATGTCGCGGTGGGATCTTGCCGAGCGCTTCGGCATGCTCTACCGCGCATCTCCCCGCCAGGCTGACCTCATGATCGTGGCCGGCACGGTGACCAAGAAGATGGCCCCGATCGTGCGCACGCTCTACGACCAGATGCCGGAGCCGAAGTGGGTGCTCTCAATGGGCTCCTGCGCCAATGTGGGCGGCCCGTACGATACCTACGCTGTGGTTCAGGGTGTCGATCAGGTCGTCCCGGTTGATGTCTACGTGCCCGGTTGCCCTCCCACCCCGGAATCGCTCTACTACGGCATCCTCCAGCTCCAGAACAAGGTCATCAAGTACGACACGATGGCGAAGAAGCAGGGCGTCGGCGCCGCGGAAGCGCAGCGCCAGGCCGATCGTGAAGAAGCCGTGGTCGGCCTGCGTGCCTAGATCACAGCATCACGCGTTCGCACATCACCTCTCTTGCATGGAAGGACACCACCGTGACCGACGGTGATTTGGACAACAAGCGGCGGACCGGCGACACGCCCGATCCCCAACCCAAGGCCACGGCCGATGCCTCGGCCCCGATTGCCGATCCGCAAGCCGTCGTCGATGCCGTCGCCGAACCGGAAGCGTCACCCGCCGTCGGCGGCGCCGTCACCGAGCCGACCGGTGTCCAGGAGGGCGAGGCGACCTCGGAACGGCCGCTCGGCAACCTCGAGGCGATGCAGGCACGGCTCGACGAAATGAACGCCGACCCATCGTCCTGGGGTCGGGACCTGTGGACCGACGATGACCTTGAGAAGCACCCGGTGGTGCGCGCGCTTCGCGTGGCGTTCCCTGACGATGTGCTCGACATCATCCGCTTCCGCGATGAAACCACGATCCACGTTAGCCGCGAGCGGCTGCGCGACATTGCCTTCTACCTGCGCGACCACGAGCAGATCCAGCTCAACTTCCTGACCGATCTCACCGCCGTCGACATGCTCCGATTGCGGACGACACCGCGGTTCGATGTGGTTGCCAACCTCTACTCGCTCCCGAACCGCGTGCGCCTCCGGCTCAAGGCCGGCTGCGACGATGGCGAGCCAGTGCCGTCACTGGTGCCGGTCTGGAACGGCGCGAACTGGCTGGAGCGCGAAGCCTACGACATGTTCGGGATCATCTTCGAGGGCCACCCCAACCTGCGGCGGATGTTGCTGCCGGACGATTGGGATGAAGGATTCCCCCTACGCAAAGACTACCCGCTGCGCGGCTGGAAGGAATTCCCGGTCTACAACACGGAACGCGTCGTTCCACGGGTCCGCACACGCTGGACCGGAAGGGGGGTCTAGCACCAGATGTCTTCGATTACCCAACACCCTGGCGGCCCCGGCGGCGACCCGATGGCCGACATCGAGAACAGCCCCTACGGCACACCGGGCGAAACCATTTCCGAGAACGTGTCACCGACCGGCAGCCTGACCGTCAGTGACGAGCATGAGCTGGCCAGCGGTGAACGGCTGTTGACGCTCAACATGGGGCCGCAGCACCCAAGCACGCACGGGGTGATGCGGGTCCTGCTCAAACTCGATGGCGAAGTGGTCGTGGATTGCGATCCGATCCTCGGTTACCTCCACCGCGGCACCGAGAAGCTGGGCGAGGCCCACCGCTACGCCCAGCTCACGCCGTGGACCGACCGCACTGACTACGTGGCGGCGCCGCTCAACAACCTCGGCTACGTGCTGGCGGTCGAAAAGCTCTGCGGGGTGAAGGCACCAGAACGCGCCGAGTACTGGCGCGTGATCATGGCCGAGCTGAGCCGGATCGCCTCGCACCTCGTCTGGCTGGGCACGCACGCTCTCGACATCGGGGCGCTCTCGATGTCGCTCTACTGCTTCCGCGAACGGGAAATCATCCTCGACATCTTCGAGTCGTTCTGTGGTGCCCGGCTGACAACGAACATGATGGAGATCGGTGGCTTTTCGCGCGAGATCCCGGACGGCCTGGTCGAGCAGGTTTACAACTTCCTGCGCATTTTCCCGCAGCGGCAGAAGGAATACTCGACCCTGTTGACCGCCAACCCGATCTGGATGGCTCGAACGAAGGGGGTCGGAATCATTTCGCCGGAAGCCGCGATCAGCTACTCGCTGACGGGCGCCTGCCTCCGTGGTTCCGGCGTCAATTACGATGTACGCAAGGCGACCCCATACCTGATCTACGACCAGCTGGACTTCGAGGTGCCGCTCGGCCAGTACGGCGACACCTACGACCGGTACCTCGTGCGCATGGAAGAAATGCGCCAGTCCATCAAGCTGATTACGCAGTGCATCGACCATGTCACCGGCATGGATTCGCCGCTCATGGCATACGAATCTGCCTACGTCGTGCCGCCGCACAAGGGCACGATGACGACCGCCGAAGACATGCAGCGTCACTTCATCTGGGTTATCAAGGGGTTCAACGCCCCGGTCGGCGAGGTCTGGCAGACAATCGAGCACTCCAAGGGCGAACTGGGATACTACCTTGTCTCCGATGGTGGGCCGATTCCGTACCGGTTCCGGATCCGGACTCCCGATTTCGTCAACCTGGCGGTGCTGCCACACATGGCCCAGGGCGCGATGCTGGCCGACGTGGTGGCGCTGATCGGGACGATCGACATCGTGCTTGGCTCGGTCGACCGGTAGCTATGAATTAGGCGCGTGGATTTGGTAAGGGAGGCCCTTGTGGCCTCCCGAGCATCGACGCCATGACGCAATTGGCCGGCACAAGACCGGCCAGTACAAGAAATATCGGCATCGCACCGGGTTTGGGATGAGATGAGGGCCGACGGGGAAACATGGTAGAGCAACCAATCTGGATCACGTTTATCGTGGCCTTCATCATCCTGAATGTCCTGCTGATCAGCATGGCCTACATGACATGGTACGAGCGCAAGGTGCTGGCCTACATGCAGGACCGGGTCGGACCCACCCGAACCGGACCGCATGGCTTGCTCCAGCCGATCGCCGATGCCGTCAAGCTGCTGGGCAAGGAAGACCTGATCCCAGCGGCGGCTGACCGCTGGGTCTTCATGTTCGCGCCGGTCGTCGTTTTCGTGGCCGCGCTGACGGCCGCCTCGGTGATTCCGTTCGGCGGCACCGTTGAGATTTTTGGCCGCGACGTGAACCTCTTCATCACGGATCTCAACGTCGGAACGCTCTTCATCCTCGCCATCGGCTCGATCGGTGTCTACGGCATCATCCTCGGCGCCTACGCATCGGCCAATCGCTTCTCACTTCTCGGTGGGCTGCGGGCCGCCGCCCAGTTGATTTCCTACGAGCTTATCCTTGGCTTCTCCCTGGTCGGCGTGTTCATCATGACCGGTTCGCTGAGCCTGCGCGCGATCATGGTCGAGCAACAGCGGACGATCTCGCTGGGACCAATCGACATCAGCAACTGGTTCATCCTCTCCCAGCCGCTCGGCTTCGTACTGTTCCTGATCGCAGCGGTGGCCGAAACGAACCGAGCTCCGTTCGACCTTCCGGAAGCGGAAACCGAACTGGTGTCCGGCTTTCACACCGAGTATTCGGCATTCCGGTTCTCGCTTTACTTCCTGGGCGAATACATCAACATGATCGTGGTGTCACTCTTCGCGAGCACGCTCTTCCTGGGCGGAACCGATGGGCCCGGATCGGATACCTACTGGGGGCTCGGGCTCCTGTGGCTCTTCGCGAAGACCATCCTCTTCCTCTTCTTCTACATCTGGCTGCGGGCAACGCTGCCCCGGTTCCGGTTCGACCAGTTGATGGGCATTGCCTGGAAGATCCTGCTGCCGCTGGCGCTGATCAACATTGTGGTCACGGCCTTCATCCGGCTCATCGCTAACGGGCAGGTGTTTTGATGACGATGACTCACGTCGCAAGAGACGGACAAACGATCCTGCGTGTCGGAAATCCTTACCGAAGGCGATTGATTGTCATTCCGTCGGGACCGGCAGGCGACCAAAGGAATCTCCTGCCACAGCAGCCCCCGGGTTGGCCCTGCGGGGCAAGATTCTGCCGTACGACGACGACTGGATTCACCGCGGTGAACAGTTCCCTCGACTCCGCTCGGGATGACGTGAACGTAGTTGCCGGAGGAACGGCCTGATGTCCTGGGACGTAGTTTTCTTCTACCTGATCGCGGCGGTCAGCCTGATTACGGCCCTGGGGGTCGTGGCGGCCCGCAACCCGGTCCACTCCGGCATCTTCCTGATCCTCTGCTTCGTGAACATCGCCGGCATCTTCGTGATGCTGGGGGCCGAGTTCCTGGCGGTGATCCAGATCATCGTCTACACCGGGGCGATTCTGGTACTCGTGCTCTTCGTCATCATGCTTGTCGATCCCGAAGACCTGCCGAGTTTCCACACTGCCGAACCGCTCCAGCGATACCTGAGTTTCCTACTCGGTGCGGTGCTCCTGCTGGAGATCGGCGCGGCAATCGTGACCCGGACCGGTATTGTCGGCACTGGTACCGCCACCCCGGAGAACGTGGCCGCGGTCGGCGGCAACACCCAGGCACTGGGCCGGATCATCTACTCGAAGTACCTCCTGGCGTTCGAGGTCACATCCCTCGTGCTGACGGTGGGGGTGATCGGCGCGGTCGTGCTGGCCCTGCCGGAGCGGCTTGGCGAGCGGCTCAACACGCGACGGGGCACGATCAGCCTGTCGCACTCGCGGGGAACCGATGAGGCGCTGCCGGAAGGTCCTCGAGGCGAAACGCCGATCCGGGTCGACCGCAATCGACCGGCTCCAGCAGCAGCGGCACAACGCACGATCATTCTCACGAAAGATCCGGACGCACACACTCGGGTGGGTCAAACCTCCGATCGCACGCGGCAGGGATAGATATGGGCGAACTCACGGTTGAACATTTCCTGTTTCTGAGCGCGGCGCTCTTCATCATTGGGATGATGGGCGTGCTCACGCGGCGGAACATGCTCATCATCCTGATGTGCATTGAGCTGATGGTGGCCGCGGTCAGCATTTCGTTCGTTGCCTTCGCCTGGGAAAGCAACACGCTCGGGGGCCAGATCTTCGTGCTCTTTGCGCTTGCCGTGGCCGCCGCCGAAGCGGCGGTGGGCCTGGGCATCATCCTGGCGCTCAGCCGGCGCGGGAAGTCGGTTGATGTCGATGATTTGCGGAGCTTACGAGATTAGCGGGGCGGTCGATGCGGGCGGGCGGGCACAAGGTCGGCCCTTACGGGTGGATGGTTGGCACCAAGCCAGCCCTTACGGGTTGAGGACGAGTTGATGGCAGATTTGCTCTTTTTGATTCCATTGCTGCCGCTGGCGGCATTCTGCATCAATATCCTGCTGGGGCGATCCCTGATCGGGGGCAACGCGCATTGGGTCGCGGTGCCGGCGGTGTTCGGGTCGTGGATTCTTTCCCTGCTGGTGCTCCTCGACATCAACGACACCGAGCATGCACTGAGCCAGCGCCTCTTCACCTGGATTCCTTCAGGCGACTTCAACGTCACAGCATCGCTCTACGCCGACCAGTTGACGGCGATCATGCTGATGGTTGTGACCACGGTCGGGCTCCTGGTCCACGTCTATTCCGTCGGCTACATGCACGGCGACCCCGGGTTCTACCGCTTCTTTTCGTACCTCCCCCTCTTCGTCTTTTCGATGCTGATGCTTGTGCTGGCCGACAATCTGCTGGTGCTGTTCGTGTTCTGGGAAGCGGTCGGGCTCTGCTCCTACCTCCTGATCGGTTACTACTTCCGCCGCCGCTCGGCTGGCAACGCGGCCCGCAAGGCGTTTATCGTCAACCGCGTCGGCGACCTCGGTTTCGGCCTCGGGATCATGCTCGCCTTCTGGACCTTCGGCACCATTTCCTTCTACGGTGATGCGGGCATCTTCGAGCAGGCCTACAACCATGAGGCCCTCGGCATTGCCGGTGGCACAATGACCCTGATGGGCATCCTGCTCTTCATTGGGGCCTCCGGCAAAAGCGCCCAGTTCCCGCTCCACGTCTGGCTCCCGGACGCAATGGAGGGCCCCACCCCGGTTTCCGCCCTGATCCATGCGGCAACGATGGTGACGGCGGGCATCTACATGGTTGCCCGCTCGTACACCATCTTCATTAGCTCCGAAACCGCCATGCTCTTCGTGACCGTGATCGGCGCCTTTACTGCCCTGATGGCGGCCACGATCGCCCTGACCCAGAACGATATCAAGCGGATCGTCGCCTACTCCACGCTGAGCCAGCTCGGCTACATGGCGTTCGCGATCGGCACCGGAGCCTGGGTCGCCGCGATCTTCCACCTCATGACCCACGCCTTCTTCAAGGGGCTGCTCTTCCTCGGCTGCGGTTCGGTGATCCACGGCATGCACGAGGAACAGGACATCCAGAAGATGGGCGGGCTGCGCAAGTACATGCCACTCACATTCTGGACCTTCCTGATCGGGTCACTGGCCAACGCGGGCATTTTTCCGCTGGCCGGGTTCTGGTCGAAGGACGAAATCCTGCTTGGCGCCTGGATCAGCGACTACTCGTTCGGCCCATTCGCCTCGATCGTTGGATTCGCGGCGGCCTTCCTGACCGCGCTCTACATGTTCCGCCTTGTTTTCCTCGTCTTTTTCGGCAAGGAGCGGTTCGACACCAGCCGCCTGCACCCGCATGAATCGGGCTACTGGATGGCGGTGCCGCTGGTGGTGCTGGCGGTCGCCTCGGTCGTGGTCGGCTTCGTCGGATTCCCGCCGGAAGACGGGTGGTTCCATCACTTCGTGCATCACGCCTTTGAGCACGTCGAGGAGCACCACGTCACGATGACGCAAACGGTCACGTTCGGCGTGCTCTCAACAATTGTGGCGCTGGGCGGCATCTTCGTAGCCTACCTCACGTACCACAAGGGGACGATCAGCGCCGAAGCGATGGCGGCCCGGTTCCCGGCGGTCTACCAGTTCCTCTACAACAAGTGGTACTTCGACGAACTGTACGGCAAGATCTTCGTCCAACCGCTGCAGCGCTTTTCGGATTTTCTCTGGAAAATCGTCGACATTGGCGTTATCGACGCCGCCGTGAACGGGGTGGCGACCGGCATCTCGGCCACGAGCCAGCGCTTGCGCCAAGTGCAAACGGGCCTGGTCGCGAATTATGCGCTGGCGATCGCGCTGGGCATGGTCCTGATCGTTGGGGTCTATCTGGCCGGCTTCTCGAACCTGTTCCGGTGAGGGATTGGCCGATACCCCGAAGGAAGCGTAGGGTTGCGGCAGCGCCGCGATACTTGCTCCGCCCGTTCTGAAAACGGCAGCCGGGAGGACACAAGGTCCGCCCCTACCAGGCAAAGCGACGCATATTTGGGCGAACACGGAGGTTCGCCCCTGAGGATGACATGGCACGGCGGGCCAAGCGAGATTCTTCGCAAGCCCGGAACGACAGAAAATCGGGCGGACACAAGGTCCGCCCTTACGAACACCGGTGATGACGAGGGGTAAGCGTGGAAAGTTTTCCGTTATTGAGCCTAATAGCCTTCCTGCCGGCGCTCGGCGCCGTGGGGATCCTGTTCGCGCCAAAGGCATCGCCGTCGCTTCCCCGCCAGATTGCGCTTGGTGCGGCGCTGATCAGCTTCGTGCTCTCGCTGGTGATGCTGGGCGCCTTCGACCGCAACGCCTCGTTCCAGTTCACGGAGCGGCTGGAATGGCTCCCGGACCTCGGCATCAGCTACTTCCTCGGCGTCGACGGGATCGCTGTGCTCCTGATCGTGCTGACGACTCTGCTTTCGGCGATCGCGATCGTCTGGTCGTGGGACACGGTCAAGGTCCGGCAGCGTGAGTACTACATCGCCATGCTGCTGCTGGAAACCGGGATGATCGGCGTGTTCATGGCGCTTGATCTCTTCGTTTTCTACATCTTCTGGGAATTGATGCTGATCCCGATGGCACTGTTGATCGGTGTCTGGGGCAGCTCGAACCGCGTCTACGCCGCGATCAAGTTCTTCCTATACACCCTGTTCGGCTCACTGCTGATGCTGGTCGGGATCGTGGCGACGTACCAGGCGTATTACAACCAGACCGGTGAGCGCACCCTTGACATCCTCAGGCTGCAGGAGGGGGTGGCGCTCGGCGCCTACAGCAGCACATTCCAGTTCTGGGTCTTTGCCGCCTTCTTCATCGCGTTTGCGGTGAAGGTGCCGATGTTCCCGTTCCACACCTGGCTCCCGGACGCCCACGTCGAGGCGCCGACCGCGGCCTCGGTGATCCTTGCGGCGGTCATGCTGAAGATGGGCGGCTATGGCCTGCTCCGGTTCAACCTCCCGCTCTTCCCGGAAGGCACCGCCGACTGGACGCCGGTCATCATCACGCTCTCGATTATCGGCATCATCTACGGCGCGCTCGTGGCGCTCGTTCAACCTGACATGAAAAAACTCGTGGCTTACTCATCGGTCAGCCACATGGGGTTCGTGACGCTGGGTATCTTCATCGGCAATCTCCAGGGTATGGACGGCGCGATGCTTGTCATGCTGGCCCATGGCTTCAACACCGGTGGGCTCTTCCTCTGCATCGGCGTCATTTACGAGCGTGCCCACACACGGAACATCTCCGCCTTCGGCGGCATCGCCAGCCGGATGCCGGCCTGGGCCGCCTATTTCATGATCTTCATGTTCGCCAGCATCGGCCTGCCGGGACTCTCGGGTTTCGTCGGTGAGTTCCTCGTGGCGCTCGGGACCTGGGACTACAATCCGTGGGCGGCGCTCATCACCTTCGCCGTCGTCATCTTCGCGGCGTGGTACATGATGTGGATGTTCCAGCGGGTGGTCTTCGGGCGGGCGTGGGGCCAGGCGCCCGACATCGGTGACACCCAACTGCTGCCCTCGGAGCGGGCGGAATTGGCGGCGCTCGGTGGCGGGCACAATGAAGACGCCGAGCACGGCACTTATGACACGCATGGCCAGGGCGGCCTGAACCCGCGCCCCGTCAGTGGCGGCGACCATGGACATGACGACCACCACGCCGAAGATACCGGCGGCTATCCGACCCACGAGGGCCAACTGGACAGTTCGGGCTGGGCAGACCTGAGCAGGAAGGAAGCATTGACGCTCTTCCCCCTCGCAGCGCTCACCATTATCTTCGGTGTCTATCCAAAACCACTGCTCGTGATCGTCGAGCCAAGTTTCCAGGCAATCCTTGAGGGCGCGCAACGCGTCGTCGGGAACTAGGCGGAGCCCCACTGATGTCGTTCGAGCTGATCGTTCCCGATTTTGGGCTGGTCTGGCCACAATTCGTGGTGTTCCTCACCGCAATCGTGCTGTCCCTGGCCGATGCCTTCCTCCCGAAATACATGCATTACCGGTGGCTGACCGCGATCTCGCTGGTCGGCTACAGCCTCGGCCTGCTGCTGCTGTTCGATCAGAATGGGGAGGACCGTAGCACCTTCTATGGCCTGTTCCGGGCCGATGGGCTCACGGTCTTCCTGACCATGGTGATCCTGGCGGCGGCGATTCTTACGGTTTTTGTATCCGCCAGTTACATCGAGCATCTCGAAGGGCGAATGCCGATCGGCGAGTTCTACACGTTGCTCGCCTTTTCGGTGCTCGGCGCCCTGCTGACCGCCTCGGCGGGCGATCTCGTCATGCTCTTCGTCGGGATCGAGCTGTCGTCGCTGGCGACCTACATCCTCACCGCCTTCGCTAAGCGCCGCGTCACGGCACTCGAAGGCGCCCTCAAGTACTTCCTCCTCGGCATTTTCGCCAGCGCCATCCTGCTCTACGGTATGGCCTGGGTGTATGGCTCATCGGGCACGACGGACCTCGACGAGATTGCGGTCCAGATCCAGGCTTTGATAGCAGGCCAGGACAACCTGGATGCCTCGCTGCTCCTCGGCCTGCTCCTGGTGATCGTTGGCCTTGGCTTCAAGATGGCGGCCGTGCCGTTCCACTTCTGGACGCCGGATGCTTACGACGGCGCACCCACACCGGTGACCGGGTTCATGTCGGTGGTGCCGAAAGCGGCCGCCTTCGCCGCCGCGGTCCGGATTCTGATCCAGGGTCTCGGCCCATTGCGGGACGACTGGGTCCAGATCATTGCGATCCTGGCGGTGGTGACGATGGTCTTCGGAAATATCGTCGCCATTTCGCAGCGCAACGTGAAGCGTATGCTTGCCTACTCCTCGATCGCCCACACGGGGTACATGCTGGCCGGGCTCGCCGCCTACCGCGCCCAGGAAGGCTTTGGAACCGGTTCCAGTGACACCAACCAGGGCGTGTCCAGCGTGCTCTACTACCTGCTTGCCTACACCTTCATGAACATCGGCGCCTTCGCGATCGTCGTCTGGATCCAGCATCGCGGACGCGGCATGGAGCTCGAAGACTTCAGCGGCCTGGCCTCGGTCCATCCCCTCCCGGCGGCGGCGATGACCGTGTTCATGATCTCGTTGATGGGCATTCCGCCGACGATTGGTTTTTATGGAAAGTACTACGTCATCGTGGCCCTGATCGACACCGACCTTCTATGGCTGGCACTCGCGATCGTTCTCATGTCGGCGGTCAGCGCCTTCTTCTACCTCCGCGTGGTGGCAACGATGTACTTTAGCGAGGGCCAGGAGTTCAAGACCCAGGTCAAGACCCCACTGCTCAACGTTGGGATTGTGGTAATGGTTATCGCCGTCTTCGCCCTTGGTTTCTTCTCATCCCCAATCATCGACCTCGCCGACACGTGGAACGGGGCCCTCACCCTCGCCGCCCAGACGACACCGTAGTCCAGGAATACCGACAACAATGGGAAGCCGGGCGTGGGAACCATTTTCCACCGCCCGGCTTTGTCGTTGAAGGGTCACGCGAACCCCTCGGACGCCTGCCAGATTGAGG
>JALZMD010000396.1 GCA_030858375.1 Chloroflexota bacterium | reverse complement strand
CGACCGTGCGCCCGGAGGCGAGGGCGATACCCTCCACGCGCTCGAACAGCGCGGTGCCGATGCCCCGGTTGCGATAGGCGGGCAGTACGTCGGCGAAGATCCAGGTCACATTGGTGCCTTCGGCGGTTGACCACTCGAGCCCGCCCCGGGCCACGATCTTACCCTCGGTGCGGCCCACGAAAAGGCGTTTGGGGTCGTACTCCGCCTTATGGTACTGCGGCAGGAGTTCCTCAGCAGTCACGCTCAATGCCCAGGAGCCGAGGGCGCTCGCCTCGATCTCGTTGCGGATCTCGACCATCTCGGCGAAGTCCGCGAATTCCGGAGCATCTGTGGAGACGGGAATGGGCAACTCGGCGATGGTAAATGCGGTAGCCACTATTGTCTCCTTCGACGCATGCCTACGGACCGGCTGATTATCTATTCATTCTACGCAGCCATGATCCGAGATGTTCCCTGCACCATGGACGGTTGCCCAGCGGCAGCGCCGGCACGCTCTGCCCACCGTTGCCTCCCCTTCCATGCCGGGCACCACAGGGGTTCGCCATGATCACGCATATGCACAGTGCGGAGATCAGATGGGGATCGTCAGGCTCTCAAGGTCGCGCGGGTAATAGGTGATCCACTCCACGCCATCGGGCGTCACCGCAACGGTGTCCGAGTGGCGGAATCCCGCGAAATCCGGCACGTACAGCCCCGGCTCGACCGTGAAGACCATGCCGACCTCGATCTCCCGCTCATCGCCAATGTCAAGGAACGGTGCCTCGTGGATCAGCGTCGACTTGGCGTGCCCGGCGTGGTGCCGCCAGAAGGGCATCAGGTCGTGCTCTTCGTAATACTCGCGCACGAGGCGGTCGATATCGGAACATTTCAGGCCGGGCCGGATGGCCCCGATCGCGAGCGTCTGCGCCGCCAGCATGTGGCCGAAGAACCGTTCCTGCTCAGCGTTCGGTTCGCCCACGATCATCGTTCGCTCCAGTTCGCTGCCATACCCCCAGACCGATGAGCCGCCGTAGGTACCGAGCACGTCGCCTGGTTGGAGCTTCGCGTTGTTGCTCATCGCGTGCGGCAGGGCCGACGCCTTGCCGACCTGGCCCCGGAAGGTGGCGGTGGCGACCGTGCCGCCAAAGGCGCGCGGACGGAAATCGGGCCCAAGGGTGCGGATCATCGCCTCGCTGGCATCGTTCGAGGCCCGTTGCGAAATCGCGATCTCGCTCACGCCGACCTTCGAGTACTCTTGCAGGTAGGAGTGCGCGAGGTTTCCCCAGCGGGCGCTCTCCCGGATCAGGCGCAGTTCTTCCTCCGAGTTGATCATCTGCAGGTATTCGATGTCGTCCAGCACGTCAACGACCGATGCGTCCGGCAGCAGGTCGCTGACCCGTGGGCCACGATAGCCGTAGACCTGCCCGTAGCCATCGGCATCGACCCCGATCGTGGCGTTGCCCAGCCCAAGCTCGACGAGCCGGTCCTTCATGTATTCGAGCGCGGGGCGCAAGCCCGGGTATTCCGGATAAACCACCACGTCGTCGACCAGCCCCTCGGCCCAGGCGTGCTCGATCTCCAGGTTCGGCACGAGCAGGATCGACTGGTCCGTCGTTAGTAAGTGCGCGATCGGGCGCTCGGTCGGGATGAAGGCGAAACGGCTGAAGTAGGAGACGTTGTTGGCCCCGAACGTGATCAGGGCGCTCGCGCCCCGCGCTTCCAGCCGCTCCAGAATACGTTGGCGGCGTCCGCGATATTCGGCATTGCTGAGACTGAGCTGTGGCATGTGATCGATCCTCCGTGGCGTTGCGCGTCAATGTCCTGATCGCTATCTTCACCGGCGCGGCGCCCGAAGGGAAATCCCCGGCCATTCTCGAAAGCGTCAGCGCATAACGTCCTCGTCCGCCATCGCTGGCTGGTCCGGCGATGATCGCCGATGTCGAAGCAAGGCGACCACTAGCAGGAACGGCAACAGCTGCAGGCTTCCCGAAAGGATGACCACGGCTCGCGTCCCGACGGCTTCGCCGAGGCTTCCCGCTGAGACGCTCGCGACGATCACGATCACGCCGTTGATGATCCCGACCAGGCTGAATACCCGCCCCCGGATCCCGGGCGCCGTCGCCCGCTGGAGGGTGGTGGCGAGGCCGGTATGGATAGCGGCCGCGGACGGCCCGTTGACGATGGTTAGCCACAATCCCAGGCCGAAGTCATTGATCACCCCTAGCATGGCGATACTCCATCCGTAACCCAGCAGGCCGGCGGCCAGCAGCGTCGGCGGCGCCACCCGGCGGCTGAGGGCCACCACGAGGAACCCGCCGATCACGCCAGTCAGGCCGCGAATCGGGAACATGATGCCGAGTCCCTCGGGACCCATGTCCAGCGATTCGCCCACGAAGGCCGGCAACACCGCCGAGAATGGCACATCGGCCACCATGTACAGCGCCCACACGGCCACGACGACCGCCAGCGCTCGCGAGGTGCGCACCGCTCCCAGTCCCTCCCGGAACTCGCGCACCAAGCGCGCGCCGGCCTCCCGGAACGACCACTCCCCATCGCCGGATGTTTGCTCCGGGTTTGCCGTACCGGTCTGGACGCCGACCAGGCAAACCCAGCCGGCTGCGTAGATCAGCGCGGAGGCCACCAGTGTCGCCGCGAAGCCGAACTGCACGAAGATCCACGCTCCCGCCGCCGGCCCGACGATCCGACCCAGGTTGTCGTTCAGCGCGTTGAGGGCGTTGGCGGCGGCGAGGTCCTCGTCCCGCACCAGGGTCGGCAGGAGCGCGT
>JALZMD010000385.1 GCA_030858375.1 Chloroflexota bacterium | reverse complement strand
GGTCTTGGCAAGACTCACCTGCTTCACGCCATCGGGCACAAGGCGCTCACCATCAACAACGACTTGTCGATCATGTACGTGACGTCCGAGACGTTTACCAATGACGTGATCAACGACATCCGGTCAGGCCGGATGGATGATTTCCGGGCACGCTACCGTCGTGTCGATATCCTGATGATCGACGACATCCAGTTCATCGCCGGCAAGGAGAGCACGCAGGAGGAGTTCTTCCACACCTTCAATGCCCTCTACCAGAACGGTAAACAGATCATCATCTCCAGTGACCGGCCTCCCCGGTCGATCTCGGCGCTGGAAGACCGCATGCGTTCCCGCTTCGAGGGCGGGTTGATCGCCGACGTGCAATCGCCGGATTACGAAATGCGGATCGCTATCCTCGGGCAGAAGGCCGACGACTTTGGGATCAGAATTCCACCTGACGTCATTGAATACGTGGCCCACAAAGATCAAACAAACATCCGGGAGCTTGAAGGGGCACTCAACAAGATCCTGATGCTGGCTCAGCTTTACAAGAAACCCCTGACGCTGCCCCTGGCAATCGAGGCACTGACCGATTCCTCGATCGGCATGCGAAAGTCGAGCACCACCAGCCTGGAGGTTCTCGAAGCGGTCGCCGGGTATTACAAGATCGGCCAGAACGACTTGACGGGGCGCAGCCGTAAGCGCGACGTCACGGCGCCCCGTCAGGTCGCGATGTACATCCTCCGCGAGGAAACCGATTCCTCGCTCGTCGATATCGGGCGGGCTCTGGGTGGCCGGGACCATACGACGATCCTGCACGGCATCGAAAAGGTGGAACACGATCTGCAACAGGATGTCCAGCTCCGGGCCCAGATCATGGCGATCCGCGAAGCGATCCTGACCGAACCACGCTGACCCCCTGTTCAAGTTCGCAGTTCTGGATATGATGACGCCGAGGGCACTGCGAACCGTCTCGGAGGTGAGGGATAGCGAGCCCTAAAGCCAAATAGCGCGGCGACACCTTGCTCGCATATGCCCTCCCGCAATGCCTCGAAGGTGCAATCGACTCGATGCGGCGACGGCGTCCACAGGAAATCGGCGTGGCAAAGACGGGACGATCTGGCGGGCGGGCATACGCGTTCTGGATCCGGGCTGGCTAAGCGCCGTTCAGGGACTGCTAGCCCTCCTCCACAGGATCAGTGGTGCTTTCGGAACAACCGTGAAGGGTTCGCCATGCAACGAATCGCATTCCGATTGACGGTGAAGGCAGGCAGGTTGGATGAGTACGTGAGGCTGCACTCGGAGGTCTGGCCCGAACTCCTCGCCGACCTCCGGGCGGCGGGATACCGCAACTATTCGATCTTCGCTGACGGTCGTGAGCTGTTCGGGTATTTCGAGTGTGATGACTTCGAGGCGAGCCAGGTGGCGATGGCCGGCAGCGACGCCAACCACCATTGGCAAGCGTTGATGGCTGACTACCTCGAGACACCGGTCGATCCAGAAGGCACTGAGTCAATGCACCTGTTGAAACAGGTGTTCCTGACGGAATAGGAGGCCCCCCATGGTTGTTCAGGATACTGTCGAAGCCGCAACATCGCGCTATCAGGTGTCGGTCGAGGAATACATGATCTTCCGGCGGCAGGGCTTCCTCGTCATCCGGGGACTGGTCGCTCCGGAAGAAGTAGCCGAACTCCGGTCCCACACCGAGGAGCTCATGCAGGGGCGTCTCCCGGAGCAATCAGGACAAAGCCTCGACCTCAGTGACCACGCCAATGGCGTCGCCACGCAGAAGCTGGCGGCGCCTCCCGAGCACCTCTCGCCTGCTGAAAAGGCCGAATACTTTCTGCGCATCCACATGTTGCACCGGCAACTGGAACTGCACGAGCGGTACCTGCTCCACCCCGGCGTGCTCGACGTCTTGCAAGCACTGATTGGACCAGACGTTCTCGCCCTCCAGACGATGCTGTTCGTCAAGGGCCCGGGCAAGCCGGGTCAAGGCTGGCATCAGGATTCCTACTACATCCCAACCCATCCCGACACGCTGTGCGGCGCGTGGATTGCGATCGACGACTGCGACGAGCGGAACGGGGCGATGTGGTTCGCCACGGGCAGCCAACACGAGCCGGTCTACCCTCCGGATAGCGGCTACGGCTTTGGCGATCACCAGCTCTCCGGCGTCCAGGGCGTCAACGGCGTCAGCAACCCGAACGACGAGGAGAACGACCTGACCCGGATTGCCGACCGCTATCCACACCTGCTCGTGTCCGCCAAGGCCGGCGATGTCGTTTTCTTCGCCGGGCACGTATTGCACCGTAGCAAGCAGAACTGGACCACCGACCGCTTGCGGCGCTCATTCGTCGGTCACTTCTGCAACGCCCGCTCGTTTACACAATGGAACGACGGCGATGGATCCGATCTGGATCAGGAAACGATGATGGCGAATCAGCGCCACATCCTGGCTCGAGGCGACACGCACCTGCCGTTTGCCAGTCCCCGGTTCGGCACACCGTGTGCCGCCTTGCTCGATCCTGAAGAGCGCCGGCGCGAGAGCGAATACGCAGCGATGATGATGGGCGACATGGACACCGGCATGATGGGCGCGACCGACGCCGATCCCACCTTGGTCGATGAGGATTGAACTCATCGGAAACGTTGACAAGCACGTATCCGTCACTGTTTGCTCCGGTTCAGTGGGGCGTGGTTAGGGTGTCCTCGTTCGAAGTGTCCTCGGCCGTACCTGATCGGGCCATGATCCAGAGCGTCAACGTCGTTCCATTCGTCGGCGATCGCTGTGTCGTGGTGGAAGGATCAGGCGGACATTTGACGCTTCCGGGCGGCACGCGCGAGGTGGGAGAATCGCTTCTCGAAACAGCCCGACGGGAACTCATGGAGGAGGCCGGAGCCACGGTTACCTCACTCCTGCCAGTTGGATTCTGGACTTGCCACTCGGACAGCTCCGAGCCATGGCGTCCATTCCTGGCCCATCCGCATTATGTCCGCCAGGTCCTCGCAGGCGATGTCGAACTCACTCATCGACCGACAAACCCGGATGATGGTGAACACATCGTACGGGTCACGGTAGTCGATGTTGCGGAGGCGTTTGCAGGTTTCGTGGCGAGTGGCCAGCCTGAGTTGGCAGACCTCTACGGGCTCGCGGCGCAGATTCGCACTGGTAATAGTTTGGGCGCTGCGGCACGTTCTGCGTTTGACGAAGCGATGGCCGCAAAATAGGATGCGTTCGCAGGCACAATGCGTACTGTCGCAAATCTGGAAGGATTCCCATGCCTCGACTTGGCGTTATCACCGACGAAATCAGCGAAGACTTCGATCACGCGCTTGCGGTCTGCCAGCAACTTGGCATCAAGGATATCGAACTTAGGAGTATCTGGGGCAAGAGTATTGTCGATCACGACGAGGCGACCGTCACGCGCATCAATGACGCGGTTTACCGGGGAGACTTCCGCGTCGCCTGCATCGCCTCGCCGTTCCTCAAGTGCCACCTCAACGATGAAAGCGCCGCCACGGGTAACACGCATTCGGCAACCGAAAAGAGCCGCGAGGAGCACTGGGACATCCTCGATCGCTCGCTTGAGTTGGCCGGCCAGTTCGACGCGCCGATCGTGCGCGCGTTCAGCTTCTGGCGTGTCGAAGAGCCGGAGTCGGTCCGGGACGAGATCCTCGATATCCTCACCGTAGCGACCCAGCACGTCAGCGCCGCCGGAAAGCTGCTGGGGCTCGAAAATGAGTACGCCTGCAATGTCGCCACCGGCCAGGAATCACGCTGGATGCTCGACCGCATCTCGAACCAGGTGTTCGGCCTGATCTGGGATCCGGGAAACGAGGCGGCACTTGGTTCCAACCCATTCCCCCAGGGGTACGAATTCGTCAAGGACCGGATTCACCACGTCCACCTCAAGGACCCGATCGCCATCGAGCGCAACGCCGGCTTCACCCGCATCGGCGATGGCGCCATTGACTACACCGGCCAGTTCCGGGCGCTCGTTCGCGACCGTTACGACGGCGTGCTCTCGCTCGAAACCCATTACAAGGTGGATGGCATTTCGGAACCTGGTACCAGGGCCTGTGCCGCGTCGACCAGAATTTTAGCGCAGGAAGCCGGCATGTCGCTGGACGACTAGGGGGAAACATGGTCGACCATCGCGGCGCCTCTGGGCGCCCCGCATCCGGTGAAAGGCATGGACCACCACAACTGATCTTCGGAGATCGCGCCTGCCGTGATGGCATTCGGCCACAGCGGGACCATGGGCGGGAACGGTGTGTCATCGTCGAGCCAATCCCTGACGTCATCGGGCCCAGCCTTCCCAAACTCGGGCCCGATGCTCGTTCGCGAACGCTCGATACCTCCGGAGCCATCGCCCATCCAAGTGACCGCGACGATCAGGTGGCGAAAAATTCCACCAGTCGAAAACCACCTTCGTGGTTGGTTTCAGGCGGCGGTCCCTGAGACACTGTGCTGAGCGAAGGGTGCCTGATGTTGGCGCTGTCGAGGGACAGGGAGGTTTCATCCGGTGGCATTTACGGTCAAGAAGCGCGGCAAGTTGACGTATTACACCAGCGGCGATCGCCCGGTGCTTTCCGCACTGGTCACTGAACAACAGGCTGACGGCGACCTCAAGATCTACTTCGCCGGGCTAACCGGTGGCTACTCGGCCAAGGGCGTGCTCGGACTCGATAACCTGGTGACGATGGAGCCACTTAAGGAAGTACCGCTCGTCTTCCGGTCATGGGAAAAGTGGCTGCAGGAAGCCGGCATTTGCGACACGCTGGACGACATCGACTTCATCGAGGTTCACGCCTTCGGGTGTCAACCGAAAAATCCGAACCCGTTGACCGAACCGGCGGGCTACGCCGCCGAACAGGTCCGGCTCCGAAAGGAGTACGCGGAGGCGTATTCCTCATTCTTCGCTGATAATTACCCCGACCACGGAGTTCCGTGCCGATTCACTGTCCATCTCACCGACGTGCCGGACACCGCCGCGTCGTATGAGTTCTACAGTGTCGGGTTGTTGCAGCGTGACCGTTCCTGATCGGGAATGGTAGTGAAGCGTCTCAGGATTCGGAGCAAGCAGGACCATGTCGACCCACGAAGTCTCACCGTCGAACGAGCAGACAGAATCGGTTCACCAGGAGGCGGTCGAGGTCGCCGAGGATTCGCACACTGGCTCGGTTCTGGCTTTCATCGAGATCCCGCGCGGTTCGCGGAACAAATACGAGTACGATGAGGAGCACGGCACCTTCAAACTCGATCGGGTTCTCTACTCCTCCGTTCACTACCCGACTGATTACGGCTTTATCCCCGATACGCTCGCCGAAGACGGGGACCACCTCGATATCCTGGTGCTTGTACAGGAACCAACGTTTCCTGGGTGCCTGATCGAGGCCAAGCCACTCGGCGGGCTGGACATGGCCGATGAAAAGGGACCGGATTTCAAGGTCCTGGCCGTACCGGTCGACGATCCTCGGTATCACCACGTTCAAACGCTCGAGCAGATCGGTGAACACTGGCTCCGTGAGATCGAAACGTTCTTCGACACCTACAAGATCCTCGAACCCAAGCAGACCGAGGTGCTGGGCTGGCATGACGAAGCGAAGGCCCGGGAAATGATTGCCCGATGCCGCGCTCGCTACCGTGACGCCCAGAAGCGGTAAACTGGGCGCCTGAGTGCGGATCTCGTTATCGCTTGTGGGAACCGCGTCAATATCCTATACTTTACTTAGTGAAGTAATGGACTCGGCCGTTCGGCACTAGCTGACGATCACGGCTGAACAGTAAAGGTGAAATACGTACATGGCAACTGACACAAGTAAATTAGAGGGATTCCGTCAGCGCAAGGATTCGTTCTTCAAAGAGCACGCCCAGTCTCCATTGAGCGACGCTCAGAAGCTTGTCTTTACTAACCTGAACTATTTCCCGGAGAGTGCAGGCCTGCGCCTGGTGCTCGATCTGGACACCTCTGGCGAAGGCATCGGCGAAGTGATCACGATCGGCACGGTCGATGGGCAGGCCAAGCAATACACCCGGGCCGGGCGCGTGCACTTTGCGGTTGATGATCAAAACGTCACGCTCACCGTTTTCAAGGAGCAAACCCGCGGCCATTTCTTCGTCCCGTTTCGCGATGCTACGGCTGGCGGTGAAACCTACGCGGTGGGGCGGTACCTTGAACCGAAACTTCTACCGGACGGCCGCCTGAACTTCGATCTCAATCAGGCCTACAATCCCTATTGTGCCTACAACACTGGCTGGGCCTGCCCAATTCCGCCATTCGAGAACGTCCTGAAGGTGCCAATCCAGGCCGGGGAAACGCTGCCCAACCTGCCGGAAGACGAGCGTCCACCGCAATAGGTGCCCAAGCCCAAAGAGGCAAGTCTGGAAATAACGAGGGGAGGTCGAGCGGAATGCCCGATCGACCCCCCCTCGTTCGGTTTTGTGGTGACGCGTTAACCTAGCGGGCACTTTGCGCTATGACGTAATGCGAAGCCAACCACCTGGTGAACGCATCGGCCACGCGGTTAGCTTCGTCCATGTCAATGTGGTCACCGACAATCGTGCGGCTCAGGAGCCGGCCGAAGACCTCGCGCGGCCACTGGAACCCGGTTCGTCGTTCTTCGGCAAATGTGCAGCTGGCCGAGTCGAAACGCAACTCTGCCAACACCCAGGCATCCCGTTCCTCGACCACCAGGTACATGATCTGACCAGCCTGCACTACGAACGGCAAGCTTTCCTTCCGCGTGGCGGCGTCGGCACGCGCCGCCTGGATCGGCAGGCAGCCGTCATCCTCGTTCGGGGTATGGCAATCGTGATGGTAGACGCCACATACGGCATCGTGTCGGGCACCAATGACCTGCCCTGATTGGCAACCTGCTTCAGGCGTTTCGGGATCGAGACGGGAATCATCGGGACAGGAAGAAAGTCCGGAGTGGCTCATGGT
>JALZMD010000384.1 GCA_030858375.1 Chloroflexota bacterium | reverse complement strand
GGCGTCGCCAACCAGCCGCAGGAGTCTTCGGAGAGCGCTTCGAGCTCCGGCGCTTCGGAGGGTGGCGGCGAGGAGGGCAGCGGTGCATCCTCCGAAGGTGCCGGCGAGCAACCGTCCGCGTCGCGGTCAGGTGAAGGGGCTGGCGAGCCGTCGTCGGCCGGGTCCGGATCCGAGGGGGAAGGCTCCAGTTCATCGCAGCCAGGCCTGCAAGGCGCGCCCGACGACGAAACCTCGGCATCGCAAGGATCGGGCGCCGGGACCGGCCAGAGCGGCGCCAACGACCAGAACACCAGCGACGAGGCGGTCGATGCCCCGGCCAGCACCGACGAGGAGAATCCCGATGCCGAAGTGTCAGGAGTGGGCGAGGCGGGCGACCCACCTCCAGGCCGGGGCGAGCGTGGGGAAGACGACGACGGCACCGGCACGACCTCCCAGGGGTCCTCGAATCTCGAACTCCAGGGGGCGTCCGACAGCGGGGTCCAGACCGGCGGCGATTCCGGATCGTCCAGTCTCGGTTCCGGAACCGGCTCGACGACCGCCAGCGGCGATGAAACCGCCGGTGAGGTTGGCCTCGCCGGACCGGACAGCAACCGGGTGCCGGACGCGCTGCGTGACGTGGTACGCGACTTCTTCGGAGGACAGGAGGAATGAACAGTCGTCCTCCATCAGCGGCTACCGCCGTCCAGCCGCTGTTCACCGACGATGTCCTCGCCCGCCTGCGGCGCGTGATCCTTCGCTCGCGGCGTCTGGCCAACTCCGGTCTCACCGGCGAACATCGCTCGCTGCGGAAAGGCCCCTCGCCCGAATTCGCCGATTTTAAGGCCTACACCGTGGGGGATGATTACCGGCGGATCGATTGGCGCGCCTACGCCCGCTTCGACGCGCTTTACGTACGCGAGAGCGAGATCACCACCGAATTCGATGTGCATATCCTCGTCGACGTGAGCCGCTCGATGGAATGGACGAGCGACGAGCAGCTGCCAACCAAGCTGCGATTGGCGCTGCAACTGACGGGTGCCCTAGGGTACCTCTCGCTTTGGCATTTCGACCGGCTCTCGGTTACGCCCATCGGGTCGGATGCGCAACGCCGCTTTGGCCCGACGCAGGGACGCACCAATATCCGGCCCATGCTCACCTGGCTGGAGCGGTTGCACGCCCAGCGCGAGGGTGACCTGGTCGCCGCGTTGAGCCGGCTCGTCCACGAGCGGCGTCGCGCCGGGATCCTGCTCATCGTCTCCGATTTCCTATCTGAAGATTTGGAACGCCTTGAAAATGCGATGCGCGGCGCAATCGGGCGCGGTTGGGAAATAGCGCTCCTCCAGGTCAGCGACCCGGCCGAAGTCGATCCCACCCGGTATGGCGTGCTGGCGGAAACGCACCAGGCCACCGACCTCGAATCGCGGGCGACGATGCCGATTCGCGGCGATGCCGTCTCGGTGGCTGGTTATCTCGAACGTCGCGCTGAATGGCACGGAGAGTTGACACGGCTCGGTGGCGGGGCGAGGACCCTCCATGTCGAGATGTCCACAGATCAACCCGTCGACCAATCCATGGTGCGGATGCTTCGCAACGTCGGGCTGGTGTCCTGATGCCCGGCGGATTTACCCTGCTCGCGCCTGTGGGCCTCGTTGCGTTATTGGCGTTGGCGGCGATCGTGCTGATTCACATGCGGCGGCGGACGCCCCCGGTCATGGTGGTCCCGTCGCTCCGGTTTTGGGAGGCGGCCACCGCCGAAAGCTCTGACCGGCAGCGGCTGCGCAGGCCGCCGATCACGCTGCCGCTCATCCTGCAACTGATCGCGGCGATCGCGATCGCCCTCGCGCTGACGCGGCCCGCCATGCCGGCCCTGCCCGGGGTAGCAAGCCAACGAACGAATCCTGAGCACACGATGATCGTGCTTGATGGCTCCACGAGCATGCTTGGCCAGGCGGGCGACGATGATTCACGCACGCGATGGAACCTCGCCCGTGGCCGGGTCGGCGATCTCCTGGACGAGTGGCAGGCCGGCGATGTCGTGACAGTGATTGTGGCCGGCAGCCGCCTGGAAACCACCTCAGCATCGACGCGGCAACAGGTGGACCGCCTGGAAGAACGAGTCAGGTTGATGGAGGCACCGGGCGGACTTGCCGACATCGATGCGGCGCTCGAGTTGAGCGCCGATCTTGTTCTTCCCGATCGAAGCAACCGCCTGGTATTGATCACGGATGGCGCGGTCCGCGCCAACCGGGCTATCGTGTCTTTGGTTGCGGCTCCAATCGAACTCCAGGTGGTTGGTCAGGCAGGCGCGATGTCCAATGTGGCGGTGACCTCGATCGGATCGCGCGCGATCGCCAATCGTGACGATACGTATCGACTGTCATTCGCCATCTCCTCGTTCGCACCGGAAGCCGTACGCCTCCCCTACCGCGTCCAGGTCGACGGCGTTGATGTGGTGGTCTCGGAAATCGACCTGGCGGCGGCGGAATCCCGGACCATAGAAGTCACCCTCCCGCAAGGTTCACGGGCGGCTGAAGTGGTGATCGACGTTGGTGATTCATTCGCGGCGGACAACCGGGCGACGGTCCTGCTCGGAGGATCCGACACCACCGGCCTCGACGTCCTCCTGGTTTCCGATAACCCGGCAGCGCTGGAACGGGCTCTTGGCGCCTTGCCGGAAGCCAGGGTTGATGTGTTCCCAACCACAACGCCCGGGATCCAGGCACTTGCGGTTGGGTTCGACTTCATCGTGTTCCAGGGCATCTCGCCGCTGCCTGAGGATGTGCCGGATATCCCGATGCTCTTCGTCCGGCCGACCCAACTGGGCGAACGATTCGCCGCCACGGGCGTGATGAGCGGACCGTCGATCGATCGCCTGGATGCCGGTGCCGATATCCTCGATGGCGTCGATCTGGCCGGTGTCACCTTTGGCGATACGCCTGCCTACACGCTCGGTGATGGCGACGAAGAACTCGTACGGGGGACGGCGAACGGCGTCCACGGGCCACTCGTGTGGCGCGGTGATATTGATGGAAACCGCTACGTCGCATTGGGCTTCGACCTCGAATCCTCGAACCTCACCCAACGGGTGGCTTTCCCGGTGCTGGTTGCCCGGAGTGTCGCCGACCTGGTTACCGAGCCGGTCGCCAGTGCACTGGCGTTGGGTGAACCGCTACGGTATCCCCTGACTCCGGGCACGACGGCGGTGTCGGTGACCGATCCGGCGGGTGAAATCACAACGATCGCTACGCAGGAATCCGGCGGATTGATCCTGTTCGAGGGCATGGGTCAGGCAGGGCGATATACCCTTTCCGAGCTGGCAGGCGAGCAGGTGCTCGATGAAGTCGTTTTCGTGGTGAACGCGGGACACCCGATCGAATCTGACCTCCGCCCGAACGATGCCCTGGCAGTCTCCCTGACCGGTGCGGCCGCAGGCGATGTCGACGTGTCGGAGCGCCGGGGCCTGGCCGATCTCTGGCCCCTGCTCGTCGCCGTGGCGGGAGTGGTGATTGCGCTTGAGTGGCTGGCTGCCAGTGCCGGATGGCTGCGGACGCCATCGTTCCGCGGTCTGGCCAGATCGATTCCTCGGTTTGGGGGCCGGCCATGAATATGGCGGGCCTTCCCGATCTTGCCTTCGCTCGACCCTGGGCGTGGTGGCTCCTCTTCCTGGTCCCAGTTGTCGTGGCGGGTGGTGCGCTGCTTGGGCGCGGCCGGCGTACGATGCGGTGGAGTTCGTTGCTGCGTACGGTGACGCTCGCCTTTCTGGTGATCAGCCTGACCGGACCGCTCATGGTCCAGGGCTCCCGGCAGACGACAACCGTCTTCGTGGTCGATCGGTCCGAGAGCATCCCGCAGGCATCTGCGGATGCCGCCAACCAG
>JALZMD010000381.1 GCA_030858375.1 Chloroflexota bacterium | reverse complement strand
TGGTGGGGCAGATGGGCGGCAGCGTGGACGCACTGCTCTGGACGATGGGCCGTTACGATATCGTGGCGGTGATCGATGCCCTCAGCGACGAAGCCGCCTCGGCCATCGTGCTTAAGGTCACGGCGCTTGGCAACGTCCAGGGTGAAACCCTGCGCGCCTTTACGGCCGACGAAGTGGCGGGGATCGTCGGCAACCTCGGTTAATCTCCGGAATCATCGCGGCATTCGCCTTGCGGACGGTCGCCACACGAAGACGCAGCAAGAACGTCTTGCCGTGGCGGCTCTGATCAGGACCGAGGGGCCGCCTGTCCTCGATGACGCTTTCAGGGCATACCCGCCACGGCGCACTGACCCTCCCTTGAGTCTGGGAGAGTCTCGCACCCATGAACAGGAGACCATGGTGTCACTGGAATCCAACAAGGCGCTTGTCCGCCCCTGATACGACGCGTTCATCAACGGGCACGACGTGGATGTCCTCGACGACCTGTAGGCGCCCGGCTTCGCGAACCACTTCCTGAGCGGGGCGCCGGGCCGGACCCGCGACGAGCTCAAGGAGATCGACGGGAGGATGTTCGCCGCCTTCCCGGACTTACGGGTTGCGGTCGAGGACATGGTGGCAGACGGCGACAGGATCGCTGTCCGCTATTCCATTTACGGCACGCACCGGGGCGACGCCCTGGGGATTCCGGCCACCGGCCAGGCGGCCGAGAGCACGGGCATGGATTGCTTCCGAATCGCCAATGGAAAGATCGCTGAACGCTGGGCGGAGATGGACTTCACGGGACTGCTCGTGCGGATCGGGGCGGTTCAGAGGTGAGGCGAATGACCGATTGGTCGCCAAGGGATTCTGCATCCCTGCGTCAGCCGCGTGCGAACTGCTTCAGCCGCCGTCCGTTGGCGGAATCGTCGATCAACTGGAGGAGCCGGCGATCGCGCGTTTCCGGGCGTTTTGCGCTGATCACCCACCAGGTCGCCTGACGCTGGTAGCCGGGCGGCTGCGACTTGAACCATGCCCAGGCCGCCTCGTGTGCCACAAATGTCGCCGACTGCTCCGCATCGAAGGCGATTTCTGGCTGCTCGAAGGAATAGAGCCCGGCGCGGGAGAGATCCCGCTCCTGGTAGACCCGCAGCCCGGCGGGGTGAACGCGGTCTTCCATGATCAGTTCCTCGATCCGCGTAAGGTTGACCGCGCTCCAGATACTGCGCGGTCGCCTGGGGGTAATCCGGCAGGTGTAGCCATCGGCGTCGACGGTGTGCGTGAGCCCGTCGATCCAGCCGAAGCAGAGCGCCTCGTCAACCGCCTCCTGCCAGGTGATCCCGACCGCCACGTGCTTCTTCCGCAGGCCGACCCAAAGCTCGGTTTCCTTGGCGTGGTTGACCTCCAGCCAGGCCCGCCAACGGGCCGGCGAATCGAACCAGGTCACTTCATCGCGCGGTTTCGCCATCCAGTCTCCCCTCGCCACTCCTCACGGCCCGGCATGATCCGGTAGAGTGAAGCCGATCATGCTTCCGGCGCCCGGGCCGGTTCGTGCGGTCCCATTGTGCAGGAAACCATCCACCGTGAACGCCTCCCGATCACCGCATGTCGCCGCGACCGCCATCGGGTGCATCGCAATCCTGGTCTGGGCCAGCCTGGCGCTCCTGACCGATCTGGCCGGGGATATCCCGCCCTTCCAGCTGGTGGCGATGGCGTTCGCCCTGGGCACGATCCCGGGCATCATCAACCTCGCCGTGACCCGAACCTCGCCAATTGTCATGCTGCGTATCCCGCTGGCCGCCTGGCTGATCGCGATTGGTGGACTGTTCGGCTATCACTTCTTCTACTTCGTCGCCCTGCGCAACGCCCCCGCCGTGGAAGCCAACCTCATCAACTACCTCTGGCCGTTGCTGATCGTGCTCTTCTCGGCCCTCCTGCCGGGCGAGCGGCTGCGCTGGTGGCACATTGTCGGGGCGTCGCTCGGCCTGGTCGGGACACTGGTCCTGGTGACCGGCGGCGATGGTTTCGCCTTCCAGCAACAGTACCTTGGGGGCTATGCGGCGGCCCTTGGCTGCGCCGTGATCTGGGCCGGCTACTCGGTGCTGAACCGTCACTTCGCCCACATCCCCACCGTGACGGTGGCCGGATTTTGTGCAATTACCGCTGTACTGGCGGGCATTTCCCACCTGGCGCTGGAGACAACCGTCCGGCCCGAGGACGTCGAGTGGCTGGCGGTCGCCGGACTCGGACTGGGCCCGATCGGCACCGCCTTCTACGTCTGGGACCACGGCACCAAGCATGGCGATCTGCGTGTGCTGGGAACGATGTCGTACGGGGCGCCGCTGCTTTCGACCGTCGTCCTGATCGCATTCGGCCGAGCCGACGGCACGACCGCCGTGCTGCTCGCCTGTGCGCTCATTGTGGCCGGCGCGCTCCTCGCATCAGGCAGGATCTTCAACCGGTCGCGTAT
>JALZMD010000364.1 GCA_030858375.1 Chloroflexota bacterium | reverse complement strand
CAGATATCATCGTGCACCGCTCACTGCTCATCCTGATCGATGCCTATCGGGCGAAGCCAGAACGCTTGGCCGCTGAAATCGGCTGGGTACAGGAGCGGTTGGACGAAGAGATCGACCTGGTCCTGATCTGGCCGGGGCACGCCGTCGACCAGGCCCGGATGATCCAGCCTGGGCACAGCACCCGGATGTTTCTCGATTCGATCGGTGAGTTCCGCCGGCTCGTTTCGACAACCGGAAATCGGCGCGCCGTGTTGGTGACGCCCGAAACTGGGACAATCGAGCGGATTTCCGGAATGAGTCCCGTCTTTGCCGTTAGGCATCACCACGATGGAATCGACGATCGACGCGCCGATCGAACGATTGATCTGGGGGATGTGTATCATTAGCCAGTTTTGTGCAATTTATCACGACACTTCCGAGCAACGCCTTGACAAGTGCGCTCTCGGGACTTAACGTGAACAGGACTGGGGCATCACAATTCCGCCGGATGCTTCAGGACATCGGGCTTCCGATCATCCGAAGAGTATCCGGCACAGTGGGTGGCTGGAAGCGTTTCTGACGCTCCTTTCCAGTTCTCTCAGGTACCCGGTCAACGGCCATCTCCGGTCGTGGATCCTTCGATGGGCGGTCCTGAATGCACCACTTGGGGACGTACATCAAGATTCAGTGCCATTTCGGTGGTGTCTGGAACGGGGTTCTGACATGGCGGCAAAAGCATAAGTCCTGGCAGCCTGAGACGTTTACCTTTCCCAGGGTGGCGACTTGAGCGAAGATGCTTCAGCTAAAAACGTGCACCGGCCCACTCGTGAGAGTGGGCCGGTGTCTTGTTCAAACGGATCCAGTCGTCGGCCTGGAGGGTCAGGTCGAGACTGGATCATTTCTCAACACATCTTCGCGCTTGCGGGACGGTTGCGGAAGTGGCTTGCCACACCGCGCGCAGAAGGCTCCCGCGGGTGTCACCTTGTGGCAGGAGGGGCAGACCAACCGACCTTGATCGTTGCCTAGCGCCTGCCGATCCGTCGAAACCGCCCCATCCAGCACGCGCCGGTACAGCACGAACACAGCGACAAGCAGCAACGCAATCCAAATGAACTCTGGCCAGTTCCCCGCGGCCTGCAGCTGGATCGACCCAAACGTTAGCAGCAAGTATCCGACCACTCCCCCGGCCGCCGGCAACACGACGACCGAGGCTCCCGGGGTCATCATGTAGCGCCAGATACCAGCCCCGATCATGGCCCCACACAGGGTTATCACGGCCGACCGCAGGATTGCGACACCGATGATCGACAGAGTCCAGTCACTGACATTGGTCAGTGGCCCCGGAGCGGCAATCATCGGCCACCAGTACACCATGCTCGCGCCGATCGCGAATCCGGCCGCCGAAGCGCCGGCCAGGATCATGCCATCCATGACCTCGTTCCGGAACTGCGGCCAGCGACGCAGGGCGATCGGGATTCCCGCAATACCCGCAATCGACACTGCCGGAATCAGGAGACCGACCAAGGACCAGACGATGAACGGCGCACTTCCCGCATCATCTGCGAACCGCCCGCCGAATCCGGCCGCGCCAAAATTGAGCACTCCAGTATCGAACCACTGGCTTGACTGAATCCAGGCCGACAGCAGAGCTAACACGATCCCGACGGCCACGCCACCAGCCCCAACAGCGCCGATGAGAAGATTCGACTCCTTCTCGAACACATCGTGCTGCGTGAGGGCGATGACGATCAGGATCGGCACGAGCGCGGACAGGACGATAAGCGCCAGACCGCCGGAGTTGGCCAGGAGACATAACAGGGTCAGAACGATTCCAGCGGCCAGCACGCGACGGTGCGGGATGGTGCTGAACATGTGGAGCCGCGGGTCCAGGTATGACCGGACTCCCTCGGCCCATCGCGAACCGGATCCGGGTAGGGCTGTTTTGCCATTGGCTCCGTCGCCACCGCCCTCTCCGGAGTCCTCAGTCGTCACAAGCAATTTGCCGAGGCCCAGGCGGGATGCTGCACTTGAGAAACGCGATGGAGGTTTGGGCGTCAGGGTGACAGAGGGCGAAGGGGCTGGGGGGTTATCCTCGCGCGTTCCACTGTCATCCTCGACGCTAGTGGAGGGATCGTCGGCTCTCGGTACTTCTGGTGGGCTGACCAGTTGATACGCGGTGTCGCCCAGGACCTCACGATCGGCGGCGAGTTGCCCAGTCTCCGTCTCCACCGGATTCCCCTCGATTTCCTGGCTGGCAGGGAGACCGGTGGTTGCGTCAACATGGTCAGATAACTCGATGACGTCCGGCGTCCTGTGGTGAGCCGAAGCATCTTCGCGTTCGTCAATATCAACCGCCGGTGCTTCGCGATGCACGCCGCTGCTTCCCGTATCCCCAGCTGCCCGGGGATCGATCGCCGGATGCAGATCCTGGACATCGTCGGAGAGCAGCGTCTTGTCGTCAGGATCAGGGGGCTCACCCTGCGTAAGGTCGTCGGGGTGCTGGGACATCTGATCCTCCTCGAAAAGAACATGCTGTCTGGGCGTTGTGGCTCGCGGGATTCTACGCTCCGGAAGTATAGACAACCGGTCTTCGTGCTACGATGCTCGGCGTCGACGACACCTTGCACACAAGCATCCTGGTCCCGGCTTCCCGTCCCGATAGATGGCAAAGGTTGAGCACATCGTGTCACCCATCGAATTCGTGGGCCTCGTCGCATACGGGATGTTTATCGGTGTTGCCCTTGCCGCGCCAATCGGCCCGATTAACGTCGAGATCATTTCCCGCGGCATCCGCTACGGATTCCGGAACGGTTGGTGCGTCGGGCTGGGTGCGCTCACAGCCGACACGATCTACGCCACCATCATCGTGAGCGGGCTCACCCCCATTGCCGACCGCCCTGCCCTTCGTGTCCCACTGTTCCTGGCGGGCGCCGCGATGCTGGGGTGGGTAGGAATCAATAGCCTGCGTTCGACGATCACGCCGTCAGTTCAAGTGGAACAGGCCGTACCCCGTGGGAACAGGAGCTATCTGGCCGGTTTCCTGATCGCGCTGCTCAGTCCGATGGGCATTGTCTACTGGCTCTCCGTCGGCGCCGCCCTGGTCGCCGAGGCAGTCGAGCGCGTCGGCCAGATCGGAACGCCGGTGCTCGTGATCGGGGTGTTCCTCGGACTGCTAACGTGGGTGACCACCCTTTCGATGATCGCCCAGGTTTCACGGCGGTTCGTCACCGGCCAGGGCATGCGCTGGATCACCGGTACAAGTGGCGTGATCATCAGCGGTTTCGCGATCTGGTTCCTGATCCAGGGCATTACCGCCATCTAGGGTCTCTTCATTTCTGCGGCAGTGGTGTACGTACGATATTATTAGCGCATTCATTTCGTGTCACCCGGTCTACATCCTTTTCATCCGGCAGTGACAAGCCCGAGGGGCGCTGGTGACGGAAACCGCCAAGTCGAACACACATGAATCAGGACCGCCACGCTTTTCGCGGCGTGCCGCGATGGTGGGTGGCGCGGCCGGATTCGCCGACCTGACCGGCGTTGCCGCACAAGCGTCGACACCCGTGGCAACGCCATCGGCGTCTCCCATTGATTCGCCGCAGCCACCGGCAATCCTGTTTCCAACACCCACACCGGAGCCGGTCTATCCGCTCGTCATCGTAGAGGATCAGCGGCCCGAATGGGCAAGCACTCCCGAATCAGGTGGCGAGATTCGATTGTTCATTCAGGGCGACGATATCGAGGATTTCACCCCACGGCAATCCGGCAGGATTTCCAGGTCAGCATGAGTTACCTCGACCCATTGATCCACGTCGATGACGTTACGCTCGAACTGAGACCGTGGCTGGCCGAGTCGTGGTCATGGAGTTCAGACGGCCTGGCATTGGAAATCGACCTTCGCCCCGACATCACCTGGCACAACGGTACGCCCCTGACTGCACTCGACGTGCAATTCTCGTTGCTCTGCCACCGTGACGATTACGACAGTGCCGTCTCGTTCATGCTGGCCGTCGTCAACGATATCGACGTTACCGGGGACACGTCACTGACGGTGACGTTCGATGAACCGGATGGCGCCTTCCCGTATAACGCCGGTAACCTGCCGATCTTCAGCACGGCCCAATACGAAGCCCACTGGACCAGCAACCCGGTCGGCGACCGCACGCTCGGCGGCATCGACCTGGGCGACGGCCAGCCATTGGGAACCGGGCCGTGGATCATCGATGAGCGCTCGAAATTGGGCGTACGCTTCCGTCGGAACGACGCTCATTTCGCCACCGTTCCATTCGCCGAGTCGTTGATGCTGACTGTCGAAGAGGATGCCGAAGCACAACTTGATGCCTGGCGGTCCGGTAACATCGACCTCGTCTGGCCATTCGATGGCTCCAAATACGGCGACCTTCGGGAGGAAGACGGCCACCTGGACATTGCCGACGCCACCATCTCGTATTTCGCGGCCTTCAACTTCGGGAACCCAACCCGGAT
>JALZMD010000017.1 GCA_030858375.1 Chloroflexota bacterium | reverse complement strand
GTGCCGGTCACCGACATCGCCAGCACGATCACCGTGTTGAGCGCGTAGCTGCCGATGCTGGCGGCGTTCCAGGCGCGCGAGAAATTTTCCCACTGCAAGGCGGCGGGGAGGCCGAACGGATCGCGCTGGATCTCCCGATTGGTCTTGAACGACGTCATGATCATCCACAGGAACGGGAAGATCACCAGGATCGCCCAGAACCCAAGCATGACCTGCGAGAAGACGGCCAGTGCCCAGTCGCCAGGGCCGGTGGTGGAGACCGCCTTGGCCGCGCCCGCTCCCCCTGCGGGCGCCTCCACGATATCTTCCTCGACTATTGCCTGGAGTTGCTTGCTTTCGATTTCGCTACTCATGCGACCTGCCCTGCCTTCGATGTGTTGCCGGTCGGGTGACGCTGGGCTGACACGGATGAACCACTGGTAGGGGAGCACCTTGTGTGCTCCCGTGATTCGGTAATCAAGGTGCAACGGGAGGACACAAGGTAGCCCCGCTGGGTATCCCCTACAAAATGCATCGATGCTTGAGCCCTAATATTCATAGGTTTCGCGCCTCGTAACCCGCATCAACACGACCGAGAGCAACAGCGTCAGGATCAGCAGGATCACGCCGACCGCCGCGGCGCTGCCCCAGCGGCTCTTCTCGAACGCTTCCTTGTACATGTAGACGGCAACCGTCTCGGCGCTCTGCGAGGCCGCCGTAGCTCCGCCCTGGGTAATCACCTGCACCAGCACGAACATGTCCAGCGCGGTGATCGCGATGTAGATGATCGCCGTCCGGATCGTTTCCCACATCAGCGGGAAGGTGATGTCCCGGAACGATCGCCAGCGCGACGCGCCGTCGAGCACTGCCGCTTCATAGAATGAGGTAGGGATCGACTGCATGCTGGCGATGAAGATGACCATGTAGAACCCGACCGCGCCCCAAATGAAGACGAACGCGATTGCCCACAGGATCGTCGAGGGATCGGCCACCCAACTCCGTTTCAGGCTGTCCAGCCCTACTTTTTCGAGCGTGGCGTTGAGGAGACCGGAGCGAGGGCTGTAGACATACTGGAAGAGGATGCCGACGATAACCGTCGAGATGACCTGGGGGAAGAAGAAGACCACCCGGTAGAACCCGGAGCCAGCGATGCCCTTGCCACCTTGGGTGAAGAGTGCGGCGAAGAGCAACGCGATCGCGAGGGTGCCCAACGGCAAGGTCAGCAGGAACTTACCGTTGCGCGTCAGCGCATCGAGGAATCGCCCATCGGTCAGCAGGTTCTCGTAGTTCCGGAAGCCGACCCATGGCATGGTCGAGGCCGTGCCCGACCAACTCGTAAGCGAAATGTAGAATGCTCGAACATATGGATAGAGCACGAAGACGGCGTAGAGGATAAGTGCAGGAGCCAGGAAGGGAACGATGACGCGATACTTGTTGTGGTACATGGCTCAATCCTGCCGTCTGCGGATGTAACACCGTGCTGGGTCACGCCAATGCTCACGTGATGATGGGACTGCGTTCGAGGCGGTACCCATGGTTCCGCATGAAGGTACAGGCTTCCGCATTCCTGTGGAAGCCCGTACCGTTTGTTCCCCAGGGCGTTTAGCTCGCTGGGGTCGCTTCCGGGGTTGCGCCGCCCGCGCCTGGGGCCGTGGCGGTGAACTTCGGGATCTCTGGGTTGTCCCGGATTTCGTCGACCTTGGCCTGCATGGCCGCGATCACTTCATCCGAGGTCTTGACGCCCGTCATCAACTCGTTGAACGAGGTCTGGGAAATTTCGTCGAGGTCGGCATACCAGCCACCCCAGCGGGAGACAAAGGTGTTCTCACCGGCGTTGACGATCGCATCGTTGACCGAGGCGAAGGCGGTGCCGAGATCGAGTCCTTCAGCTGCGCCGGTGACCACCGTGAGCGACTTGGTCGCTTCGGAGAAGAACTTGCCGCCCTCCTGCGAGAAGAGCAGGCGCAGGTATTCCTTGCCACCCTGAACGTTGGCGCCCTGCGAGAAGACGATGAAGTCCTCACCGGCCGAGGCCTGGATGGCAGTGAATGGAAGGGCATCCTCGGCGGTCAGTGACGGAACCGGCATGACTTTCATCTGGAACTCGGGGAGTTCCGCCAGCAGGTCCTTCATCTCGTTCTCGAGCCAGGAACCGCACGGCAGGAAGACGGCTTCACCCTCGATCCAGGCGGTCTGGGACTCGGTGTGGCTCAGGCCTTCGGTGCCTTCGAGGATGTATTCCTCGTTCCATAGGGTCTGGATCGCGTCGAGCGCCTCTTTGACCACCGGCTGAGTCCAGGCATCAGCTTCGATGTTGTCGAGCTTGAGCTGGGCTTCCCAGCCGCCCGACTTGTAAACGAGCTGATCGAAGACGGCGCGGATGTAGTACGGGTAGATGCCCTGGTAGGTGAACGGGGCCATTTCGCCCTCGTCCTTGATCGTCTGGCACATCGCCGTGAAATCGGCCCAGGTTTCCGGGTAGGTCCAGCCCTTCTCGTCGAACAGGGTCTGGTTATACCAGATGCCGTAGACGCCGTTGACGTACTTGAGCACGTACTGCGTGCCGTCGAAGACGCCATCGGCCTGGGAGCCTTGCGCCAGGGAATCGGCGAAGTTCACGCCCTCCTGGCCGTGGGCCGGGGCCGCCATCAGGTCAGCGAGGTCCGCCAGCTGGCCATCGTTGATGAGTGAGGTGGTGTTGAAGTTACCGGCGCCGGAATTGTCCATCACGTCCGGCGGGCTGCCCTCGACCACGCGGGACTGGTACTGCTCCTGCAGGCGCTGGGTGCCCGAGTAGGTGATTTCTGCGTCCGGGTAGAGCGCGCCGTAGATGTTCTCGTTGACGTTGATGGCGTAGTCGTCGCCGTAGCCACCCTTGAAGATGACGACATCGAGGGGAGCCGCGGGATCGACGCCCAACGGGTTCTCGGTGCCCTGGGCCACGGCCTCGTGCGCCTTGCCAACGAAGGCCACCGTCAGCGCCGAGGCCGAGATGCCCATCACGGCGGCGCGCTGGATCATCTCGCGGCGAGAAAGTCCCTTGTCCGCGACCTCGCGGAACAATTGGTCGATACGACGATTCATGTCATTTGACACCGATAGCCTCCTGGCCGTTTCCATCGTCACCCGGTCCGGATAAAGGGTGCGATCATGCCCACAAACGGCAACCGATACGTTCGGATGCCAGGACC
>JALZMD010000326.1 GCA_030858375.1 Chloroflexota bacterium | reverse complement strand
GTACAAATGGGCGGTGCCTTCGCCGCCTGGCTGGCGCGACAGTATGGGCTCCACGGTCACCACCTGCGGATTCTTCTGATGTGCGGCATCAGTGGCGGCTTCTCCAGCGTCTTCGGGACGCCGCTCGCCGGTACGATCTTCGGGATGGAGGTGCTGGCTCTCGGCGGGATGCGGTACGACGCCCTTATCCCCTGTCTCGTCTCGGCTATCGCGGGCGACCTCACGATTCGCTGGCTGGATGTCCATCACGGCTTGTACGCGATCGGCTCGCCGATCCCGGAACTGTCACTGTCCACCGTGATTCCGGTCGCGATCGCGGCGGTCGCCTTCGGGCTCGTCAGCCTGCTTTTCAGCGAAGCGACCGTGGGAGTCGAGCGAGTTGCCAAACAGTTCGTGCCGCATCCGGTGTGGCGTACGTTCCTCGGCGGATTCGTGGTGATCGCGATGACGCTGGCGCTTGGCACCCGCATCTACAACGGACTCAGTCTGCCCCTGCTCGCCGATGCCTTCAGTGGCGGATCGGTGCCCGACTTCGCCTTCCTGTTCAAGCTGGTGCTGACCGCCGTGACGCTGGGTGTCGGGTTCAAGGGAGGCGAGGTGACGCCGCTGTTCGTGATTGGGGCGACCCTTGGGGTTACGCTATCTGGGCCGCTGGGCCTGGAGCCGGACTTCCTGGCTGCGCTCGGTTTCGTGGCGGTGTTCGGGGCGGCGGCGAACACGCCGGTCGCTTGCCTGATCATGGGGGCTGAACTGTTCGGCGCCTCCGGCATCGTTCACGTCGGGATTGCCGTCTTCATTGCCTACACCGTGTCCGGCCACCGGGGCATCTATCATTCGCAGCGGGTACTCGCCGCCAAGCACCCGCAGGTGTCCCCCGAAATGGTGGGCGCCAGCCTCCACGAGCTCAGGTTACGACGACCGAAGTTATCATGGCGTCGGCGTCGAATCGTCGACGCGGCAGCGCGTGAGGGACTTGAACGCGACGGAACCGGAGAGCAGTCCGGCAGACACTGACCCAGGATCGCCGTGACCTGATGGCAGGTCCAGCTGGAGCACAGATGCACCCATCCCGAACAACTGAAACCCAGGGCAATCACGACCTTTTCGATGCGTTCGCGCAGCCGGGCTGCCCGGTCTGCCACGTCTCGTTGCGGGCCGTTTCGCAGTACATGAACTCAACCAACTACGACGCACTGGGTGATCCCCAGATCCGGGCGCAGTTTGAAGCGTCGCTGGGTTTCTGCAATCTCCACGCCCATCAGTGGCTCGACGAGGCGTTCGTGCTTGGCACGGCGCAGATGTTCCGCGATGTGATCCGCTCGGTTGATCGGAACCTGAGAAAACAGTCGTTTCGCCACCGTGGTCCTGGTGGCCGGATGTCTTCGCTGCTGGGGAAGCAAGGTGGGAACGTCGCCTCGCCGGTGCGTCAGCCGACGCGCCCGTGTCCGGCTTGCGAGGTGCTGGAGGAAACGGAATCGCGTCTGACCAGGACGCTGGTCAAGGGCCTCGCCGCGGAGCAGTTCCGGACCGCGTATTCGGAATCCGATGGATTGTGCTTACCTCACCTGCGGACGGCCCTTGGCAGCGCCCCGCGCCGAGAGGTGTTCGACTGCCTCAAGGAACGGGCGCTGGTGACGCAGGAAACCCTGCTTGCGCATCTCGACGAGTCGATTCGCAAGCACGACTACCGGTTCCAGCACGAGCCCGCCTCTGACGAAAAGGGGTCTCCGGAACGGGCAGTCGCCTGGGTCGCCGGCGCGTCTGGCGTGATAGGCAGCTCACGCCGATGAGGGACGAACGGGAGGGGAGCGTGGGGTCGCCTGGAAACGCTGAGGACCGCATCGCGTTCCGTCCGATTGCCGGCGCGGATTTGCCGGACATGCGGCGCTGGCTCGCCGATCCGGACGTGGCGGCCTGGTGGCGGGAACCCGATCTGAGTCTCGACGCGCTGGTGGGCAAGTACCAGCCGATGATCGACGGGGCCGAGCCGGTGCAAGGATTCGTGATCCTGATCGACGGACAGGCGCTGGGGTTCATCCAGGCGTATCGGATCGGGGATCATCCGGACTACCAGCGGCAACTCGACGTCGATTCCGACGCGGTGGCGACCGACCTCTACATTGGGGATGCGGCGTGGCGCAATCGTGGCTGGGGTGAAGTCGTCTTGCGCGTGTTTCTGAATCGGATTGTGTTTGATGAAATGGGAACCGACCTCGCGGTGATCGCGCCGGAACCCGCCAATGCCAGGGCGATCCGCGTGTACGAGCGGGTTGGGTTCCGGTGGGTTAAGACGGTTTCCGTGGTGGATGACGACGACCCGGCGAAAACGAACGAGGAGTACGTGATGCTCCTCGTTCGCGAAGCGGCGGGCACGGTTCCAGGGTAGCCGACAACCGGGCGGCGGAGGGGCCGCCCGGTTGTCGATCACGCTGTGCGCGGGTCTGACGTATCCAGGGCCGGGCCTGGGACGGCGCCGGAGAGGGCGGTGCCAGCGGAGATCAGCAGGGTGCCGACCAGGTGCCGGAGCGAGGTGAGCGGGCACGTCGTGCCGAGCGTGGCCGCGAGTTGCCGGCCGGTGGCTTCATGGGCGCGGCGCTCAGCCGCCCGGTTCAGAATGATCCCGTCGTTGCCGTAGGTCAGGAAATCGTCGGTGATGGTGTGCCGATGGTCATAAGCTGGGTGATTCATGGAGGGTCTCCGGGGTTCCGTGACATTCGGCAGGAACTCTGCCGCACTCACATCATGCCGGAGGTGCGCCCGTGCCACATCGTAGGATTGTTGTATTTGACGAATCAGGCCGCGTACGTAAGCTTGCGTATGGGGGCGAGCCTAGGCCGCGCCCGGCGTCAGTTCGCGGTCTGGATCCTGCTCGACATCGATGAGGCCGGACCGCATGGCGATGGCGATCGCACTGGAACGGGTCGAAACGTCGAGCTTGGCGTAGAGCCGGCTCAAGTGGGTGGTTACCGTGCGCTGGCTGATGAAGAGCGACTCGGCGATGTCGGGGTTGGATTTGCCTTCGACCAGCAGTGCGAGCACGTCGCGTTCGCGGGGCGTGAGCAGGGTGCTGCTTGCCGCGGGGACCGAGACGTCGTCCAATGGCCGCATGCGGGTGACGGCCTGCGCCAGTTCAATGATATCGGTCATGGACAGGCCCCTCCCTACCGCCATTTCCTGTTCCAGGCGATCGTCTCCCAGTGCGGAGCAGGCCTGCATCCCCACCCGCTTCGCCTCGTCACGCGACATTTGGTCGACGGTTATGCCGATGCGGTCGCAGAGCCCCAGCCCGGCCACGAGCAGTCGAGTGGCTTCCGCGTGCGCCCGGCGGCGAACGGTCAGGTCAGCGATCGTGAGCAGCCGTCCGGCCAGCATTGAGGGCAGCCGGTGCGGCGGCTGGACGTGGTAGTCGAGGCTGCGTTCGAGGTGCTCGCTCGCACCATCGAGATCGCCTCGTTGCAGCAGCAGGTAGCCCATGGTGCCCTGGAGGATTGGCAGGGCTTCGGGACGCTCCCGGGCGACCACCGGTATCGCCTCGAGAAGGAGCGGCTCGGCACGGTCCAGATCCCCAGTCTCGATCAGGGCGTCCGCGATCTGCGAGGCAAAGAGCGCCCCGCCCAGCCGGTCCGAGGTTTGTAGCACCGTCTCGATTGCCGCCCGCTGGAGGCGCTCGCCTTCGACGGCGTCGCCCATTCGCCAGTGCACCTGACCGAGCAGGTTCTGGTTGTTAGCCAGCATCCGGGGCGGTCCCACCTGTTCGGCGAGTTGAAGGGCTCGCGTGGCGTGACGATGGGCGGTATCGAGCGAATCATCCTTGAGCGCCATGACCGCTGCGGCACGGTAGAAGGTGGCCTGGTCGTCGATCGGCGCGGACTCGACGTGCGGCATCAGTCGCTCGGTCCAGAGGCTGCCATCACGCAGTTGCCCAAGTTCAACCCAGAACGCCACGAGCCCGTTGACCATCCGAATGGCCGGCACGTGGTCCGTGCCCGCCGCAAGCCACTCCAGCGCCAGTGTGAGATTGTCCAGGTCGGGAAATGATCGCATCGTCCAGGCCCGCAGTTCGGTCGTGCCGGTGCGCCAGGTTTCTGGTGGTGTCTGGATGACCAGGTCGCCGTACCAGGCGGCATGCGCCTGGCGCATCGCCTACAGCTCGCCGCTGATTTCCAGTTGTTCGTGGGCAAACTCCCGGATCGTGTTCAGGAGCCTGACGCGGACGCCCATTATCGGCGTGTCGACGATCCGGACCAGGCTGTGATCGACCAGCGCGGCCAGGATCTCTTCGGTCTCACCGCCAAGGTCGCTGGATGCGTTGCAGACCGGGCCGACGGCATCGAGCGGACCGCCGTTCCGGAAGATTGCGAGACGGCGGAAAAGCACGCGCTCGTCCGGGCTGAGCAGGTCATGCGACCAGGTGAGGGTAGCGTGCAAGGTTTGGTGTCGCTCCGGGGCGTCGCGTGGTCCGCCCACGAGGTGCCCCAGGCGCTTGCCGAGCCGGTCGCGCAGCGCGGTGGGCGAAAGGAACCGGATGCGGGCAGCGGCCAATTCGATCGCCAGCGGCAGGCCGTCGATCTGGCAGCAGATATCGTCGATCGCCTTCAATCTGTCGATGGTCAGGTCGAGATCTGGCCGCACCGCCCGGGCCCGCTCGATGAAGAGCTCCGTGGCCGGCGCCGGGGCACCACCCCGGCTGGTGGTGGGTAGCGGTTCTACCGTGAACACGTGTTCGCCGGAGAGCCGCAGGAGTCCCCGGCTGGTGGCGAGGATCCTGAGGTGGGGGGCATGCGCGAGCAGGTCAGAGAGGAAGGCGAGATCGGCGGCCACTTGTTCGACATTGTCGAGCACCAGCAGCACCGGACGCGTGCCCAGCGAGGGGGCGATCAGGTCGTCCAGCGGGGCGGTGGCAGACTGGGCGATACCCATTGCACGGGTGATCGCCGCCTGCACATCGCCAGCGTCGCGCGCGTTCGCGAGTGGCACGAAGTGGACATCGGCGTCGAGCGTGTATTCCTCGGCAACCTGGATCGCCAGCCGCGTCTTGCCGACCCCGCCCGGGCCGAGCAGCGTCACCAGCCGAACGTTTGGTCGACGCAGCAATGCCGAGATACGGTCCAGGTCGTTGGACCGACCGACCAGGGATGTGGCGGGGAGCGGCAGGGCCGAATTGTGGAGCGACGTCAGCGCCATGGTTGCCTCGACGCGAGGGAAATACCCATCAATGGTTGCCAGTATACGGTCTGGCCCGGGATGCCAGAACTGGTCGAACGGCCTATCGCGTGGTACCCGTGTCGCCCAGTTGGCGCACGGCGACGAGGAAGGCGATGGAGCTTGCCAGCAGGATCGCCGAGAGCACGACCGCCGTTTGCAGGTCACCCGCGCCGAACCGTTCGTAGATGGCGAGTGGCATAGTTTGGGTGACGCCCTCGCGATTGCCGGCGAACATGATCGTGGCCCCGAACTCGCCGAGCGCCCGGGCCCAAGCCAGCACGGCGCCGGCCACCAGGCTGGCGCGGCTCAGGGGCAGCGTGATCCGCCAAAAGACACGCGCCGGACCGGCGCCGAGCACGGCGCCGGCATCTTCCAGCGAGCGGTCGATTCGGCTGAAACCGGCCCGGGCGGTACGAATGAAAAAGGGCGCCGACACGAAGGTTTGGGCCATTACGACCGCCGTGGTGGAGAACGCGATGTTGATCCCGAGCCGATCGAAACTCTCTCCCAGCAGCCCGCGCCGGCCAAACGCCGAGAGCAGGGCGATACCGGCCACCGCGGGCGGCAAAATGATCGGCAGGTCGACGAGCGCGTCGAGCACCCGGACTCCGGGAAACCGTCCTCGGGCCAGCACGTAGGCGATCGGTGTGCCCACTAGCACGACGAAAATGAGTGAGATCAGCGATGTGGTCAGACTGAGCGCGAGCGCATCGCGCAGGGTTTGCCGGGATTGCGCCTGGTCAAGGACGTCTCGGGCCTCGAAGGCGCGGACCAGGAGCGCGGCGGTCGGCAAAGTCAGCAGGACCAGGCCGATAACGCTGATGGCGATCAGTGCCCACGTGAATGGATTGTTCCCGCCGCGTGCCAAGTGAGCATTGCCTACCGTTCGAAACCGTAGCTGGCCAGGATCGCCTGCCCTTCCGGCGAAAGGATAGCCGCGATGAAGGCGTTTGCGAGTTCGGTTTGCCCACCCTCGATCGCAGCGATTGGGTAGGAAGCACTCGCCGGCACGGCATCGGGAAACTCGATGACGTTCAGCGGGCTACCGGCCAACGCCGAGGCCGTCGCGTCGCTGGCGTACACAACGCCCGCATCGGCTTCGCCCAGCTGGACCTTGGCCAGCACGTTTCGGACATCTTCCTCTTCCGACGCGATGTTGGCGGCCACGTTGTCCACAAATCCTTCCGGCGCGGAACCCGAGGCGCCCCAGGCGCAGAACGCGACCCGTGCATAGTTGGCGGCGGGCACCCACTCATTGGCAATGACGAGCAGGATATCATCGCTCGCCAGGTCGTTGATCGATTCGATCCCGGCCGGATTGTCCTGCGGCGTCACGAGCACGAGGCGGTTGCCGGTGAAGGTGACGGGATCGCCGGTGACCACGCCAGATTCCGTCGCGGTGTCCATCGTCGACGTGTTGGCGGTGGCCAGGACATCGGCGGTGGCGCCTTCCACCAATTGTGTAACGAGCGTTTGGGACCCGGCGGTCTGGATGACGATGTCGAGGTTTGGGTTGGTTGTTTCGAGACCGGTGGCAAACTCGTTGAAGGCGTCGGTCAGCGAGGCCGCCGCAAACACGGTCAGCGTTCCGCCATCTTCGGGGAAGGGGGTTTCGGCAATCGCGGCCGGGGTGGCGTGGAGTGGGCCACTGGCCGCTGCCGGAGCAGCTGGGTCACAGGCGATTTGGGCCGCCAGGGTGGAGGGCATCAGGGGGAGCGCGAACAACGATCCAAGTGCCAGCACCAGTCCCATAGCAACGCGCAAGATGCTTCCCCGCATGATCATTCCTTTTCGACGCCAGCCCGAATCTTTCGATCCCTATTCAACCATTGACTAGGTTGTTCATCGTATGGGTATGGGGCCTGGTATGCAAGGGGCATGCGTCCATGGCGTGGGTCGGCGGCAGCGGCGCCTGGCGCCTTTACGTCATTCCGCCGGGAGCGCCAGCCACCAGAGTCAGCGCAGTGATATCTCCTCACCGCAGTGAGCAATGGTCGACGTGGCACAGCTTCGTCGGTCAGCGGACCTCCTCAGGAGACTCCGCAACGAGCCGCAAGCTCGTTGCGGAATGACGTTCAAGCGCTTCGCGCCAAGTGTGGTGAACCTTTTAACCTACGGCTCGTCCAACGAGAGCGAAGCAAGCATCGCTCCGCATCATCCGGTTTTCATGCCACGCTGGCCAGCCAAAGGGTCATGAGAACCTGAAACGACATTAGGCGAAAGTCGTACACGTGGGAAACGCTAGTTTCGCGATTCGGGGAGGGTGTCGAGCCAGTCGAGAGCGGCTCGGGTTTGGGTGAGCCGTAGCCGGAGCACCGATTCGCCAAACGAGGTGTCGGCGTCGGCTGGCTGGGGGGTGGCGAGCTGTTCCGTGAGGCGAGCGGCGCGGGTGCGCATGACCGACCGTTGATCAGTGACCAGTGTGACCGCGTGCCGGGGATCGACCGTCCGCGCCAGGTAGAGCTTGACCAGGAACTCGAGTCGAATCTCGCGCGTTGACCGTACCGGCGCCGCAATCCACATGCGGAGCAGGGCATCGCCATCAGCGGTCAGGGTGTGGACCTGACGGTCGGGCCGACCTGACTGCCGTTCGATCCGCGACGTGATGTAGCCATCGCGAGCCAGTTTCTTGAGGTAGTGGTAGAGCATGCCGGATTCGAGCCGGATGATCCGACCGAGGGCGCCTTCGGCAAACGATCGCGACAGATCGTAGCCGTGGATTTCACCGCTGCCGGTTTGCGCGATCAAGCCAAGCAGCGCGTACTCGGCAGCTGCACGCTCCGGCCCCTTGCGGGATGGTGCGGGACTGGTTTCGACCCCCTCCGTTTCGGTGTGCGGTTGCCACTCGTCGGTCAACAACGATTCCTTCTCGATTACCCATCACATGTCGATACCCATTATCGGGGATGGGAGCACCTGCGTATCCTGCCGCCGTTAAGCCCCGACACACAGGTCGGGCCCGACGACGCGTGCGGTGGTTAAGAGTGCTGCGTCAGGCGGCGGTTCGTTCCGCGGCGGTAGCGACCAGTTCTCCACCTTGATTGAATTCGACATAGTCGGCAGGCACGACCTGGACCCGTGAGACGCGCAGGCCCTCCATGGCCTCGACCACGAATTGCTGTCCGCTGGGGGCGGTTACCTGGTCGCCGACAATCGCTGGGCGACCGAGCACGAAGAAGACATACCCTCCGAGTGTTTCGACATCGTAGCCCTCGTCGAGGAGATCGATGTAGTACTGCTCGCGCAGTTCCACCAGACCGGTGAGGCCGTCGAGATGCAGGATGCCGTCGGCCGTGTGGCCGTTTCGTTCATCCTCGTCCTCGTGGTCCTGCACACGGCCGACGAGCTGGGTCACGATATCCTGGAGCGTGACAATACCCGCGGTTCCGCCATACTCGTCGATCACCACCGCCATCTGGATCTGGTTTTCGCGCATGCGCGCGAGCACTTCCGACGCCGCCAGTGTTTCCGGCACCAGCATCGCGTCCATCATGTAGTCCCGGATCCGGAATGTTTGAGCGCGCTCCTCGGCCACGGCGAGCGCCTGGCGGGCTGGACCTTCGAGCGGCTCGTGGCCATTGCTGGCCATGGATATCTGAGCTGTGCGCGCGATCGCCTCGGCCTCGACCTGGGCGAGGAAGATTGGCATCAGCCGTTTCACCTTGATGATGCCGACGATGTGATCGGTGTCGTCCTCATAGATGGGCAGGCGGGTGTGTGAGGTGTCGGATGCAACCTGCATCACATCGTCCAGCGTGGCATCGATCGGGATCGCCGTCACTTCCGTCCGTGGCACCATGACGTGCCGCGCCTGCAGGTCGTTGAACGAAAAGGCGCGGCCCACGAGATCGTGGGCAGTCTGGTTGACGAGCCCGGCTTCGCGGCTGGCTTCGATCGAGAGCATCAGCTCTTCCGCGGACTGCACCATGGCATGGCCACCGGCAGGCTCGATACCGAACCTTTTGACCACCCAGTTACCAACCCAGTTCAATGCGTAAATGACCGGGCGGAAGATGACCAGGAAACCATGAATCCAGGATGACACCGCCAACGCGGTTTGTTCCGGCCGCTGCAAGGCGAGGCTCTTGGGCGCGAGTTCACCAATCACGATGTGCAACGCCGTCACGATCGAAAAGGCGATGACGAACGAGATCGCGTGTAGCGTGGTCGAGCCGATTTCAAGGTTGAGGGCGTGGACGATGTCCGCGACGATGACGGCCACGACCGGTTCGCCGATCCAGCCCAGCGCGAGGCTGGAGATCGTGATCCCGAGTTGCGTGGCGGCGATGTAGGTGTCGAGGTGGGTGAGGCGGTCGAGCAACGAAACGGCGCGCCGGTTTCCCTCGGCAGCGAGTTGCTGGATACGCGTGCGGCGTACGGAAACCAGGGAGAATTCGGTGGCGACGAAGAAGCCGTTGGCAAGAACCAGAATGACGACAGCGACAAGCCCTAAGGCGGTACTAATGGGGTCCTCCAAGACCGTGCACAAAACGACGCGTGGAAGTGTTCCGGCCATTGACCACCGAAGGGTGCATGGATTCGGGGGATCGTTGACGGGAACGCGCCGTGACGATATCACCATCTTAGTGGAAAAATGTCACAATCTCCATACCCCAAACAGATGGGCGGGACTAGCCGTGGAGGCCGTCCGGTGTCTCAGCGGCCATCGTTTGGAGTCCGAATGCGGCCATCGAGCCACCCGGCCGGGCGCAGGGACGCCATTCACCAGGGAGTAGGGCGGCAGGCATGGCTGCAACTACCATCGGACCATCGGCAGGCCAAAATCGATCGCGGTCCCGTGGTTTGACGCAGCTCGGCGAAATCTTTTCGTCCAAAGTTCGTGCGGCACTCCTCGCCTGGGTGGTGCCACGGCTCGACGCGCGGTTTTCGCTGACCGAGCTCTCGCGCGATCTCGGCATGCCGATCAGCAGTCTCCAGCACGAGTGTTACAAGCTGGAGCGCCTCGGTGTGCTGAAGGGGCGGCGGGAAGGGGCATCGCGTCGCTACCACGTTCAGCTCGATCATCACCTCAGTCGTCCGCTGATCAGCCTGGTGATTGCCACGCTGGGACTGGATAGCGTGCTCGCCGATGCGATTGCCGATAGTGGCCGGGTTGACGTGTCGGTGATCGCCGGCCCGGAGCCCGAATCCGGAAGCGATCGCCTGGTGCTCGTCATGATCGGCGAGGCCGACCTCGAAGGGCTTGACCAGGCCCAGCGGCGAGTTTCGATGGTGCTTGGGATCGACCCGGACCGGCTCGAACTGGCCTATTTCCAGCACGAAGACTGGGACCGAGACGGATCCGCGGGCCACCCGCTCGTGCGACGGCTCGCCCAGCGGCCAATCCAGCCGATCTCCGGGGCCTGGCCACCGGGGTAGCGGACGCGCATTCGACCGCAGTTGAAAGGCGACTGGCAGTCGGACCGTCGTCGGCTATCCTTTCGCCGACGCATCGTTCTACGCGAAAGGTCCTCGTACGACTCCATGCCACACGCAGCCATTAATCATCCACCCACCCTCCTCGTCGGCCAGTCGGGCGGCGCCACTGCCGTGATCAACGCCAGCCTCGTGGGGGTGATCGAGTCCGCTCGCGATTCCGGCACGTTTGGCCGGGTGCTGGGTGCCCGCAACGGCATCGAAGGGTTGCTCCAGGAGCGGTTCACGTCGCTGCACGACCAGGATCCGGCAACCCTCCAGACGATCCGGAACACGCCGTCCGCCGCGCTGGGAACGGGGCGCTACAAACTCCAGCCCGGTGACCTCGACCGCGCGCTCGAGCTTATGCGACAGCATGGGATCACCGGCTTCGTCTATATCGGCGGCAACGACTCGGCCGACACGGCCCATCGACTCGCCGCACGGGCGGGCGAGATCGGCCAGGATTTGCGGGTAGCCGCCGTACCGAAGACGATCGACAACGATCTCGCGGAAACCGACCACTGCCCCGGGTACGGCTCTATCGCCCGCTACCTCGCCAATGCCGTGCGCGACGCGACCTACGATTCGATCGCTTCGCCCCAGCTTCACGCGGTCAAGTTCGTTGAGGTGATGGGCCGCGATGCGGGTTGGGTCGCTGCCAGCGGAGCCCTTGGGTTTTCGGCGGATGAACGCGATCTCGACCCGCTTGTGCTGCTGCCCGAACGAGCCCCGGCCGACGTCGAGGTGGTGCTCGGGGCCATCGAGCGTGACCTGGATCGGCGCGGCTGGTCGATCGTGGTGGTGCCAGAGACCCTGCGGACAGCCGCAGGCCGTCACCTGGGCGGTGATGAACCGGACTACATCGACGGGTTCGGCCATCCGTACTACCCCAGCACGGGCGCTGCCCTCACCCGGCACGTGACACAGAATCTGAGCGTGCGGGCACGGTACGACAAACCAGGCACGGCGGCGCGGATGTCGATCAGCCTGGCATCGATCCTTGACCTCGATGAGGCCTACGCCCTTGGCGCCGGTGCCGTCGACCGGATCGTGGCGGGGGAGACCGAGTTCGTCACGATCCTCCGGCGGACCGGTAACGATCCGTATGCCTCCGTGGTGGAAGCGGTTCCGATCGAGCGCATCGCGAACCGGGTCCGCCACCTGCCCGGCGAGTTTATCGCTGATAACGGAATGGGTGTCACCGATGCATTTCGACGATACGCCATGCCGCTTCTGGGTCCTGATCCATTTCCTCGCTATGGGCGATTCGAGAACCATCTGCAGGCAAACTGAAAAAAGGTGTATCCTGTGGCGTCGCTGGAACCACGCGTCCAAAGATGACCTCATGAATCCGCGGGGCTTGCCAGATCGTTTATGGAGCGGATAGTCCGATGCGTGCCACTGCTCTCGCCCTCATTCTGTGAGTAACGAAAATGGGCGATAGCGTTTTCGGGAGTAATACGAGCGTGCCAAACCAGGATATTCAGAAGGAAGTTGTCGTTGAGGAAAAGGCATCCGATCAAGGCTCGACTGCCCAGATCAACAGTCATCTTGGATCGGAGACGGAAACCGGTGTGGCCCCGGCCGGAACGATGCGTGCCGGTGAGGCGGGATCCGTCGCCGACGGTGACAATTCGGAGTGGACGATCGAGGTTGGCGCCGATGTGATCGGCATTTGCGGGCACAAGGTTGGCGAAGTCGTCGCCGTGCGTGACGACGTGATCGTGGTGGAGAAGGGCTTCTTCATGCCGACGGATTTTTACATCCCGAAGTCCGCGATCCAGCGCAACAACGAGCATGGGCTGTACCTGAACGTCTCCAAGAACGATGCCCTGCACCGGGGCTGGGACGTCGATCCGCGGATGGCGCGAGCGTCCTGACCAGCGCTGCATCCTCTTGACCATTCATGAACAGCAGCCCGGGTGATGCTTGTTCACCCGGGCTATCGGCTGTGTCCCCTCACCGTTGGCCTGGCTGTTCGCGGGTCGATCATCCATGCTCCCGCGTTGTCCAGGCCCGCCTCTCGTCATAAGATGGTGACGTATCCGGCACGCCATGCCTGGAACGCACGCCTGGTCAGAGGTAGCCGTGTTAGCCCGAAACCTGTTGGGCCGGCTCAACGCCCGGACCCCCGACAATCTGCACCGCATCGCCGCTTTCTGGCTGGTTCCGCTTCCCGGGAGCGATCGGGGACGCCACGTCGGGGCGCTGTACCGCGCCATGACCGACATCCGCCATGCGCGTTCGGCATGGGCACGGCTCGAGTGTGACGCCCAGGACATCGTGCGCGACCTGGCCTTGGCCGAGTCGGGTGCCCTGACCATCGATGAGATCGCCTTGTTGACCGGACTTCCACACGACGATACCCGCGCCGCCGCCATCCGGCTTTTCCAGGCGGGTCTGCTGGCGCGTGAAGGTGACAACCAGGAATTGCCGGTTGGCGCACTGCCGAAGCTGTTCCTGCCGCGTGAAATCGGCCAGGTCTTTCGCCGGGTGCAGGATGAGATCGATGCCGGTGACCTCAGTGGCAGCCCGTTGCGGGTGATGCTCGAAACGCTCGACGATCCGGAGTTGGAGGAAGCGGCGGCGACCTGGGGCATCAGGATCATCCCGGGGCAACGGCGGCGGGCTGATCTCGTCGCCCGGCTCCTTCGCCAGATCGGGTCGCCGGACCGCGTGGCCCAGGTGGTCGCCGGGCGGGGCCGGGCGGCCACCGCGCTTTGGCACGTCGTTCGGGCAGCGGCCCCGGCCGCGGTACCGCTCGACGACGCCTTGCAGGATGCGGACCTGACACCGCCGGACCGCGTGGCCCCAGATGACGTGCGCCGCGCCGCGCGGAACCAGACCGCGCTCTCCGAACTCGAGTCCTCGCTGCTGGTGTTCCACACCTACCTCCGGGACGGATCGCGCTGGCTGTTCGTACCGCATGAAATCGCCCATCCCGGTGAAGTCGCGGCCACGCTCCCGCTTCGACCGCTGCAGCCAATTCCGGCAAACACGGCGCCGGATCTGCCTGAACCCGAACCGCACATGCTGGCCTGGGACCTGCTGACG
>JALZMD010000301.1 GCA_030858375.1 Chloroflexota bacterium | reverse complement strand
CTCCTGGGCGAACTGGAACCGCTCCAGGGTGATATCCGTGAGCGGCCTGGCGCCTGTGGTTCCTGGTCGATCACGGATATCGTGGCCCACCTTGGCTCCTACGAGCTTGTCCTGATCGACATCCTCGGAGAGGTGACGGGCAACGGCTCCGGACCCATCCTGGATCGGTTCAGGCAAATGGGACCTGAATTCAATGACGCCGAGGTTGCGAATCGTCGTGGCCGCAGCTACGACGACGTGCTCGACGAACTGAACGGTGCTCACGCGTCGGTCCTCGCCCGGTTGTCCGATTTCACGCCGGAGTTCTTGCGATCCTCCGGAAACATCCCCTGGTATGGAGACGACTACTCCCTGGATGACCTGCTTGTATACATGTATTACGGGCACAAACGGGAGCATGCGGCCCAGATTGCGGCATTCCGCGACTCCGGTTTGTCGTCCCACTAGCCACCCGGTCGAACTAGGCATCCAGATCGAACCAAGTCTCGATCCCCTGCCTTGCATGACCATGGAACCAACGTGCCAGCGCTGCCGTTATCTATCCGGGTCACATGCGTTGATTGCACTCCGTCCCTATGCACCTCTGGGGGTGACTGGGTTCGGTTAACGCTGTGCTGAGGCACCGCAAGGACACTTGCTTCGAGCAGGAGCGGATGCGGTTGCCTCCTGTCAGCGAATCTTCCGGCGTGCCGCGCCCAGATTGCGCGGTACGTGCTGGTGCCAGGCGACCCTTCTTTCATGAAACGTGTCTATGGAACGCAATACGTTAATGATGTACTTTCCGCTCGTCGACTTTAACAGTTTCTTCACATTTGCTCGGCAAGGGGTTCCACGAATGGCGACAACCGCCGGGGGCCGAAATCGATTCGTCAACTGGTTGGACCAACCAGGCCATGATCGGGATCTCATAGGCGGCAAGGCGGCGAGCCTGGGGCGGCTAGCCTCGCTGGGCGCGCCCGTGCCCCCGGCGTTGGCATTGACCACTCGGGCCTATGCGGAATTCGCCGGAGCGAATGCCTTACCACGAAGCGTGGCGGACATCACGCCAATCGAATTGCCCACCTTGCGCGCCTCGATCATGACCGCACCTCTGCCCGGCTCGATTGCCGGCGCCATTGCCCATGTCCACGAGGTCTTCGCGATGGGTCGGGAGGACGTGCCGTCGCTGGCCGTTCGCTCATCGGGAACGGCCGAGGACTCGGCGGCGTTCTCATTCGCGGGACTCCATGACACCGTGCTCGATGTGCGGAGCGCTGAAGATTTGGAACGGGCGATCCGGCAATGCTGGATGTCGCTCTGGTCCGACCGTGCGGTCGCCTACCGGCTGGAACGCGGTATGGCAACAGACGTGTCGAACATAGCCGTCGTCATTCAGGAACTGGTTCGGAGCGATGTCTCATTCGTTGCGTTTACGTCGGATCCAGTCACTCACACCAGCGATCAAGTGGTGATCGATGCCACATGGGGATTGGGGGAATCGATTGTCTCCGGCCTCGTGGTGCCGGATCACATCACCATCGCCAACGACGGCGATCAACCTGAGTACGTCATTGGCGAAAAACACCTGATGGTGATCCCTGGCGATGAATCGGGTGGCGGGACAAGGACGGTTCCCGTGCCCCGATCACTCCGGCGCCAGCCAGTGCTCTCGTCCAGCCAGGCTTGCGCAATCGCCCAAATCGCTCGAACCGTTTCCCGGAACCTGGGGTTCGAAGCCGACCTCGAAGGCGGCATCGCGAGTGGCGTTATCCACCTGTTCCAGGCCCGGCCAATCACGACACTCGGATCCGGACCCGACATCCTCGAACGGGCGCCGGGATTCGACGTGGGGGACCGTCAACCAACCGCCGGCGCACCGATCGCAACGGCTTCGTACCTTTCAATGTCACAGGAGTAACGCATCATGAATGTTCCGGTACCGACCGTATCCACTAGTGCGAATCAGGACTGGAATGAAGGGATCGAAGCGGGAACAACCTGGACGTTCGACCCGATGCACTTTCCATTCCCGCTCTCTCCGCTAACGGTTTCAACCCTTGGTCCCTGCTTCGCCAACGGCGCCACCGCCGCGTTCCGGGAACTCCACGCGCCGATTGAACAGGTGGATGTTGTGCACCGCAATTACTACCGGTACGAACGCTGGTCTCCGGTCATTCCGGCAGGTGACGACGAGGCACGGCGCATCGGCGAGACTGCGGAAGCCTCCGCGAAATCCGAGATCGCCCGGATGATGGAACGTTGGCTCGGGGAACATCTGCCGCGCATCTCCGCCCATCACCAGCGCATCCAGGAAATGCCCGTCGAATCGGCGACTCCGGCCGAGCTCACGGTTCTGATCGATGAACTCAACGCCATCCACACGGATCTCTGGACAATTCACTTTCGGGTCGCCATTCCCATGCTGCTGTCGATGCAACTCTTCGATGAGTTGTACGCCGACCTCTTCGATGGTGAGGAAGCCGACGCCCACGCCCTGCTCGTTGGCGGACTCTCGGAAAGCGTGAAGGCCGGGTTCGGATTATCCGATCTCGCGATTGCGGCCACCGGGTTGGGCCTGGATAGCCTGTTCAAGGAGACCGATCCCGGTTCCCTGATTGAACGTCTTGAAGCGAGTCCAGATGGCTGGACGCTCCTCGGCCGACTTTATGAATACCTGGAAACGTATGGTCTGCGCCAAGACCTGTTCGAATTCTCTACACCGACCTGGCGTGAAGATCCGTCGATCGCCCTGGCGAGCATCCGCAGCTACATCATGACCGGACGCGACGCGCGCGCCGAGCATGAGGTGATGGCCAGGTCCGCCGAGCTGGCGCTGGCCACGGCGCGCGCCAACCTCGCCGCCTATCCCGAGGCGGTCCGGAATCAGTTCGAGGCCATGGTGCAGTTCGGGCGGCACGGCGCATTCCTCCAGGAGGAACACAACTTCTACATCGATCAGCGAGGCATGGCGCTGATTCGCCTGTTCTATATGCGCGTCGGCAATCGGTTCGTGGGCGCCGGTTTGCTCCAGGCGCCCGCCGATATCTTTTTGCTGGCCCACGAAGAAATTCGACAGTCCGTCCAACAACGATTCTCGGGTTCGGCAGGCAACCTGCGGGGGCAAGTCGATATACGTCGCGCCGAGTTGGCCTCGGCCGGCCAACTCGCGCCGCCGCCTTTCATTGGTGACGCCCCTTCCGGTCCACCGCCGGCGGACAACCCGATGGGGCGGGCGTTGGTCCGCTTCTTTGGCGGTCCGCCCCAGGATTCCGGGAGTCCTGATCAAATCAAGGGCAATGGTGGCTCGCGAGGTGTGGCGACGGGCATCGCTCGGGTCGCCCGAACCCTCGACGAAGCCAAGCATGTGCGTCCAGGCGAAATCTTGGTGGCCGTCACGACGATGCCGGCCTGGACCCCGCTGTTCGGGGTCGCTGCCGCGGTGGTTGCCGAAACCGGTGGCCCATTGAGTCACTGCGCGATCGTGGCTCGTGAGTATGGGCTCCCGGCAGTCGTCGGCGCGCACGGCGCGACGACCCGCATCCGGACTGGCCAGACAATCACCGTCGATGGCGGAACCGGCATCGTGACCCTGAGTGCGTAGCGCCACCGTCAGGTCCCGGTCAACGGAATCACCTGAGGCGAGACAGCTCCTCGCCTCTGAAGACGAGCGGGAAACCGTGTTGCCGCAGGGACAATCGTCCATCTCTGGGGAGCGCTTGCTGCTCCCTGCGATCGCTCTTGGGACTACGCTTGCCCCGCTCAATTCGACGATGATCGCCGTCGCGCTTCCGGAAATCCAGGGCGCGTTCGGTGTGTCGATCACGGCAACCTCATGGCTGGTCACGATTTACCTGGTCGCGATGGCGGCGGGTCAGCCAATCGGCGGTCGCCTTGGTGACTTGTATGGGCGACGGCGTGTCTATCTGGCCGGGTTGATTGGTTTCGGGGTCGCTTCGATCGGGTGTGCGTTCGCGCCGGGACTGGCGTGGCTCATTCTCTTTCGGACCATGCAGGCCCTGGCCGGCGCACTCACCTTCCCCAACGGTACGGCAATGATACGGGAAGCCGTGCCACAGGCACGCCGTGGAGCCGCATTCGGACTCATCGGGATGTCCACCGGAATTGCGGCGGGGATCGGGCCGCCGCTCGGTGGCCTGTCTGTGTACGCCTTTGGCTGGTCGGCCATATTCTGGGCCAACGTGCCAGTGATCGCCGTCGCGCTCCTGTTAGGCTGGCAATCCCTGCCTCAGCGTCGGATTACTCTATCCGGGGGCACTCGGTTTGACATTCCGGGCACTGTCTTTCTAACGTGCGCGTTGGCCATGGTTATCCTCATTCCCACTATGCTCAGGTCTGGGCAACCACTCCTGGCAACAGGCGCCGGAGTCCTTGGGCTGGTGACAGGATGGGTGTTCGTGCGTTGGGAACTGCGGGCAACCGCTCCCGTTGTCGAGATTCGGCTCTTTGGCTCGAGACAGTTCGGGGCAGCCTGCGCTGCGGTGGGGATCGGCAACCTGGTGATGTACACCACATTGCTGGCGTTGCCGCTCTATCTGGACAGCGTCCTTGGCCGCGGCGCCCAGTATGCCGGATTCGTCCTAATCGCGCTGTCGGCTCTCTCGGCCCTGTTCGGTCCGCTCGGCGGGCGCTGGTCGGATCGTGCCGGGCGCTGGTATCCGGCCGTGATCGGCGCCGTCGGAATGTTCCTGGGAGCCCTAATCGTCGCGATGGGTGTTGGCTGGCGCAGCGTGACCGCGATCGTCGTCGGCCTGGCAGTCATGGGCGTCGGACTCGGCGTCTCCGGCGCAGCCGTTCAGACAGCCGCAATCGAATCCGTTCCGCTGGAGCGGGCTGGATCCGCGGCCGGGATGTTTTCGACATCGCGATATCTCGGGAGTGTCATGGGAGCAAGCCTGTTGGCCGCCATGTTTGCCCACGGGTCCGGCGCCGGCTCCGGTGGCCGGTTCGTGGCGCTCTTTGCTGGCCTGTCCTTCGCCTCGGTGTTTGGGTTGGTTGCCAGCTCCCGTATTGCGGAGCGCAAACCTCCTGCGCTGACTAACGGCGGCAGAGCCTGACGTCTTTCCAATGGCCCTGATTTCACCGACCATGGTGTTCTACCGAAAGCATTCGTGAAGGCGGAGCTGGTGACCGGAACGACACAACGCCCACTCAAGATCGGAATCATGCTGCCGGAATCCGAACGGGAAATGGCAGGGGAAACCGCCGGCTGGCCGGATCTGCTGAAGATGGCGAGATCGATCGAAGATCTTGGATTCGATTCGCTGTGGTTCGCTGACCACCTGCTGATGAAGGTCGAAGGCAATGAGCCGCAGGGCGCCTGGGAAGCCTGGTCGATGCTGGCGGCATTCGCGGCTGTCACCGAACGGATCGAACTGGCTCCGTTCGTGAGTTGCACCGCCTATCGCAATCCGGCATTGACCGCCAAGATGGCCGAAACGGTCGACGAAATAAGTGATGGACGGCTCATCCTTGGTCTCGGTTCCGGTTGGGCCGAACCTGAGTACCGCGCCTTCGGCTTCCCGTTCGATCATCGCTTCAGCCGCTTCGAAGAAGCGTTTACGATCATACTGAAACTCATACGGGAAGGTGTTGTCGACTTCCACGGCGAGTATTACCACGCTGACGAGTGCGAGCTGCGGCCAAGGGGGCCGAGGCCACACGGGATGCCGATCATGGTTGGCACCTTCGGCGCGCCGAAGATGACGCGCCTCATCGCCGAGCACGCCGACATCTGGAACGTGTGGGCGCAACACAC
>JALZMD010000296.1 GCA_030858375.1 Chloroflexota bacterium | reverse complement strand
ACGGCGATGACGAAGGGGATGACCCTGGCGACCGTGTCCAGCGTGCTCGCAAAGAGGGTGGTCGGCAGTGCCCGTTGAAGCACCAGGTGCAGGGCCCGTGCCGCGAGGAGCGGAATCACGAACCACTGCAGGAGAGTATCGCGGGCGATCGTAATCTCGAACCCCGAATGCCACTGCGTGAAAAGGGTCAGGTAGACTGGGTAGAGCAGCAGTTGCGTAGCCATGTTTACCGGAATCAGGAGCGACCCCAGCCTGGTGTTGCCGTGGGCAAGGCGGGTGAAGCCGAGGAACCAATCGGTGCACGGCGCCATGAAATAGATGATTACTCCAGTAAAGAAGAGCGGTTTGCCAGCCAGAAACATGGAGGCGATCAGGAAGCCGATGGCGGGCACGATGAGGAAGTTCGCGCACCAGGCGAGCAGAACGAACCGCCCATCGCCGCGTTGGAACGAGAACCGTTGCAGCCTCAGTTCGAAGAAAAGCAGGAAAATGAGCCCGAGAACGGTCAAATCGACACCGTTGCCGAGCGTTGCGCCGGTCGAGCTGGACGTCAGTCCCACGAGCGAGCCGGTGACGATGGCGCTGAACAGCAGTAGCGTGGTCCAGGAGGAGGTAAGGAAGTTGGAGATTCGGCGGAGCATGAGTTTCGTCGGTTTCCGTTGAGAGGGCGAAGCGTAGAGGTCTGGATGGCCTATGGACTCATGATTTCGGCAACCCAAACCTAGTCAGCGGCGACGCCTTGAGGTTCCCGGGTGTGTTCGCCGGCCGGGGCGGCGCAACAGTCATCGCCGGGCGAGTCGTCATCGCAGCCGCAGGCGGCTTCGCGCTCACGATTTTCCCGGAAGGCGGTACAGGCTGAGCAAAGCCCCTTGTCCGGCAAATCGAGCTCGGTGGTCAGGGCTGATTCGTCGCCGGTGAGCGCGCAAACCACCGATCGAACCTGTTCGTAGCCGGTCAGGAGGAGAAAGGTGGGCGCGCGCCCGTAGCTCTTTATGCCAACGACGTAGTAGTCGGGTTCCGGATGGGCGAGCTGGACGACGCCATGGGGAGGAACCGTGCCACACGCGGAGACGGTGGGATCGATCAGTGGAGCAAGGGCATAGGTGCTCTCGAAGACGGAGTGCACATCGAGCCGCAGTTCGCGGGCGAGGCCGTGATCGGGACGGAATCCCGTGGCAACGATGATCTCGTCGACGGGCGGCAAGGGGCGGTCGCCAGCGACCGCGACGATGCCGTCGGGGCCGGGTTCGAGGTGGGTGAGCCGGGTACCGGGGAAGGCATCGATCGTGGCTTCCCGGAGCAGGACATCGACGTCGCGCCGGAGCAGGGTTCGCTCGGTGAGCTCGTCGCCGGCACAGCCCGCCGTGGCGTCGAAGGCCGTGCCGCGCCGAAGTGCCCAGAGTACGCGGGTGCCGGGGTGCTCCTGGGCAAGGGCGGCCAGATGCTGCAAGGAATGAAAGGCGGAGTGTCCGCTCCCGACCACGAGGGTGCGCTTGCCAGCGTACCGCGAGCGATCCGTGCCCGCCACGTCCGGTATCCCATAGAAGATGCGTTCGGCGAGTTCGACTTCACCAGGCGCGATCCGGCCGTTTGCGCCCAGTGGATTCGGTGTGTTCCAGGAGCCGGAGGCGTCGATCACGGCCCGGGCGCGGATCGATCTCTCGTGGCCGGACGGGTCCACGGCCTCGATCACGAACGCATGGTCGTCCCGCTCCTCATCAAGTTTGCCGAGCGTGTCGCGGGTGATGGCGCGAACCCGGCGGCCGTAGCGGACGTGCGGCCCAATATCAGGATGGAGGGCGAGTGGCTGCAGATACCGTTCGACGAGCTCATCGCCGGTGGGATGCGCGATGGGATCGGGTGCCTCCCAGCCGGTTGCCTCCAGCAACGCGGTCGCGACGGGATCGACGTTGTACCGCCAGGGCGTGAAGAGGGGGACATGTCCCCAGGCCATTACCGAGGTGGCAGGGCCGCGTCCGGTTTCGATGACGACGAATGGTTCTCGTCGAGACGCGAGGTGGGAGGCAGCCGCCAGGCCGATCGGGCCAGCCCCGATGATGGCGACGGGAAGATCCGCGATGGACGCGCTTTCGTTGATGAGTGACATGGGCAGTTCCTGTGACGAGCGAACACCAGGACGCATATTGATACTGAGTATCAATATATTACGGGCAGGGCCGCTGTCAAGGTGGTCAGCGGCGACTACGAAGACAAGAGCAGACGTGTACGGAACAATTCACGTTCCGCTCGATGGATCCTGTTCGCGGTTGCCGGGAACGCCGGGTCGGCTACGATCCCGCTGGTGCGCCTCGCCTCCGCCGCGTACATCGCCTGTTTCTTCGGTTCGCTCGCCACTACCGTCAAGCGCTTGCACGACCGTGGCCGTTCCGGCTGGTTCATGCTGATCGGGCTGATCCCGCTCGTCGGCATCTGGCTCATGAGCGAGGTCGGCTTCATATCCGGTGAGCCACACAAGAACCATTACTGCCGCCCGGTCGCGTAGTCCTCACACTATTCCAAAAGTTCATCCATGTGGAACGACACCGGCCCGGATCACCTGATCCGGGCCGGTGTCGTTTAATCGTCCTCAAGGTGGGTGTCCAATGGCTTGGGGACTTTACCATTTACGTATACACCTTCCCACCATCTCTTGCGCTCCCTGCCACACCAAGATGTACGCCCCAGAGTCGTGACAGCGACATCCCTTTCAGGTTTACCTTAGTGGTCAAGGCGTGAGGTGCGGAGGGACCTGTCAGCCAACGTATTCGAAAGGCAGGAACTTGGGACAGGCAATATCTCCCGGACGAAGGATAGCTTGATGCCCGATCATCCTGATTGGGGAGTGTCCATAGAGAGCACGACGACGAGTGGCATACCTACTGCACTTCCGGGTGGTCTGTCACAACCCTCAGGATCAATTGTTACTGCTGTCACCATGCTACGAGATCAAAAGGAAAACCTGTTTTCGTTGTCCGCCCTGGCACGGCTGCGCTTACCTTGGGCATTGCACGCAGAAGCGGGATGCAACAAAACACATCAAATCTGCACACCAAAACTCACGGGTGACTGACCTTCGATCTCAATAGAAGCATCCTGTTCCATGGTTTTCCAGGATCTGACGTTGCACAGCGGCCCAAGTCAGCAGCGGTGCTCATGAATTATTGCGCCCGAAGAGACGGCGTATGGCCATGTCTTGAGCATCCACTGAACTTCTACGGAATAAGCAAGGATGGAGGGCACTGCAATCATTCAACCGCCCTCGCCACCCAAGTGGCCGGGCGGCGGCTAGCGCCGCATCGCGATTGCCGCTATCGTTCCCCTAGCGATTTTATGGTAGATGATGAGGTGACACCTTGCGACAACGTTTCGATCAGGTTGGCCACGATGGACTCACGCTGCCCCATCAGGGGACACACGAATCACGGCCCCGGCACCTGGTCTCCCCGCGCGGCAATCGCACCTGGAACATGGCCACCGCCGTCGCCACCAGCGACGCGGCCGCTTCCGAGCAGTACCACAAGACCACCCTGGCCAACGGCGTCCGCGTCGTCACCGGACCGATGTCCGGCGTCCGTTCCGCCAGCCTGATCTTCTATTACAACATCGGTGCCCGCTCCGAGCCGGACAACATCGCCGGTGTCTCCCACTTCCTCGAGCATATGCTGTTCAAGGGCACCGACAAGCGGCCCGACCCGATGACGATCTCCGAGGAAATCGAAAGCGTCGGCGGCATGCTGAACGCCGCTACAGGCCGCGAATCGACATCCTACTGGTGCAAGGTGCCCAGCACCCACTTCGAGCTCGCCTACGACGTGCTGGCCGACATGCTCCGCAATTCCACCTTCGACGCCGCCGAGCTCGACAAGGAGCGCAAGGTCATCTTCGAGGAAATCCGCTCCGTTCAGGATGTACCCGAAGACCTCGTCCACGACCTGATCGACCAGCTCGTCTGGGGCGATGATCCGGTTGGACGCGAGATCGCTGGTTCCGAGGAAACGGTCTCCAACATCAACCGCGACAACATGATGGATTTCTGGTCCCGCAACTACGGTCCGGACCGCCTGATCGTGGCCGCCGGCGGCGATATTGAGCACGATGCCGTGGTGGCTCTGACCGAGAAGTTCTTCGGCGATCTCACCGCCCCCGCCACCCCCGACGTCTACACCCCGGTCACCATCACTCAGTCCGAGAAGCGAATTAACGTCGTCAATCGCGACACCGAGCAGGCGCACCTCTGCGTCGGATTCCCGGCGCTCTCTTACCACGACGAGCGCCGCTACGCGCAATCGACGATCGAGGCAATCCTCTCGGCCGGCATGAGCTCGCGGCTCTTCCAGGAAATCCGCGAGAAACGCGGACTTGTCTACTCCGTCTACGGGTACTTCCGGGGCTATGAAGATATCGGCCAGGGCGTGATCTACGCCGGCACCGATGTCGACCGCGTCGAGGAGACGATCGAGGCTGTGGTTGGTGAACTCCAGAAACTGCGGGATATCCCGGTTCCGGCGGAAGAGCTGAAAAACAGCAAGACCCTCCGCAAGGGCCGGTTGCTGATGGGACTCGAAGACAGCCGATCCGTCGCTTCGTGGGTCGGCAGCCAGGAAGCGACCTACGGCCGGATCCGCACGCCGGAAGAGGTCATGGAGCTGATCGACGCCGTGACCGTCGAAGGGGTTCGCGAAGTCGCCGATGAGGTACTTCGCGAGGACCGCCTGAGCCTGACCCTCATTGGCCCCTACGCCGACGACGCGAAGTTCGCCGACCTGCTGGCATTCCGGTAAATCTGGCAGATGGACGATCGTACTGGCCGGTCTTGTGCCGGCCACAGTGGATGAGCAGGGAGAACGTGATCGTCTCGTACGACCTTGCCTTTGCCCTCCCCCGGTGTCGGCACAAGACCGGCGACGATGACGCGAATGAATAAACAGGAGCGGACCCAGTCCCTCGCCCCACCGGTGGCTGGCACAAGACCGGCCAGTACGAAAGCGACCGCCACGGATTGTCAGCACACGACCGGCCAGCACGAGATTGCGCATGACTGAATCCTCTTCCCCGCCAGCCAAATACGAGAGCGAACTGATTTTCATCGAGCCGGGATCAGGGCTCGAGATCCGGGCAATCTCGCCGTCCGAACGGGACACCGTCGCCGCGATCCTCGCCCCGGCCACCGGGGCGGGAACGGTTGAGGCCGCAACCCAGGCGATCGACGATCTGCAGGCGGCGGACAAGGCGGCGCTCTACGGTGGCTTCATTCGCCACGAACTGGTCGCCGCCTACGGCATCCGGCGCGATGGCATGTCGAACGAAATCCCGGTCATCGCCGTCCGCGCGGATCACCGGCGCCGCGGCATCGGCCGCGCCCTCCTGCAGGACGCCCTCCGCCGCTCCGGCAAGCGCCCGCTGCTGGTCGAAACCGACGATGAGGGCCTTCCGTTCTACAAGGCATGCGGCTTCAAGCTCTTCGGCAAACGCCCACAACCTTCCGGCCGGGTGCGCTACCGCCTGGGGTGGCACGCGCCCGGTGTCCGCTTCAAGGGGGGCTCGACCAACGCCCTGACCCACAAACCGCTCGATCCCTCGTCAGACGGTTCGACCTGATATCCATCGCCCGTTTACTCGCTGGAGTCCACCCCATGACTGCGGAACCACAGGCATTGTCCCGGCGCGGCTGGGAAGCCATTGTCGATCTTGCCCTTGACGAAGACATCGGCACCGGCGACATCACCACCATGGCGACGGTACCGGCCACGACCCGGGCCCATGGCACGATTCTCGCGAAACAGGCTGGCGTAATCTCCGGCGTCGAAGTCGCCCGTTTCGTCTTCGAGCGCGTCGACCCCGCAGTCGCCTTCGAGCCGCTCGTCACCGATGGCCAGCGTGTGCCGGCGATGACGCCTCTGGCCCGCGTCAGCGGGTCCGCCCGCTCGCTGCTCACGGCCGAGCGCACTGGCCTCAACCTGATGCAACGGCTCTCCGGTGTGGCCACGATCACCGCCCGGTACGTGGCCGAAACCGAGGGCAGCGTCTCCCGCGTGGTCGACACCCGGAAAACGACCCCGGGACTGCGCTTGCTTGAAAAGCTTGCGGTCCAGCACGGCGGCGGCCACAACCACCGATTCGGTCTCGCCGACGGCGTCCTGATCAAGGACAACCACCTCGCCGCGATCGGCGGTACCGACCGGGTCACCAAGGCAATCCGGAGCGCCCGCGAGCTGGCTCCGCACACGTTGAAGATTGAGGTCGAAGTGACCACCCTTGACGAACTGGACGAGGCGCTCGCCGCCGGAGCCGACATCATCCTGCTCGACAACATGGGCGACGGCCAGGTGGCCGAGGCGGTTGCTCGACGCGACGCCGTCGATCCGCGTATCCTGCTTGAGGCATCCGGGGGAATCACCGTCGAACGGATCCGGCACCTCGCCGCAGCGCGAGTTGACCTGATCTCATGCGGCGCGCTAACCCATTCCGCCCCGGCACTGGATATCAGCTTCGACCTGGATATCGGTCCGCTGGAATTGCCTTTCATAACTTGCGCCACTTGATATATAGTGTACGTACATCCCTTTCAGCCACGGTGCTCTGCTGGGCGGGAGACCGGGTTTGTCGTGCATCACTGCGCGATCGGCATTTGCACCCGGATGCCGAAGAAACCGGTGGGACGGAAGGTGCGTTTACACACGTAGGAAGGTGTTCATGGAATTACCGGCACAGACCGGGATGAACACTGAGTCGCAACTGCGGCGAGGGATTGACAATCACAACGCAACTGGACCAAACCTCAGTGGGTGGCCTCGATGAGGATCCGACCAGCGTGAGGCAGTGCGTGTATGGTGTTCGTCCGAAGAATTCGGGTGCGGTGGATCGGCAATGGGGATAGTAGGGGAGCGGGCAGGAATGATCGCCGGTACAGCGATGCAAACGCACGAAGTCGTGCGCACGGAAACCCATGGGACGGGACAACGAAGCGCAATCGCGGTCGTGCTTGCGACGGCGGCGTTGCTGCTGACAATGCTTGCCCCGCTCGTGGCGCCAACCTCCGCTCAGGAGTGGTCTGCGCCGCGAACCGTCTATATCGAGGAAACCGGTCACAGTCTCGACCAAGTCTTTCTCGATGTCTGGCGCGACGGCGGTAAGGAATATTCCTACGGCTACCCAATCACGCCCGAGATCACGCTCGACAACGGACACGTCGTGCAATATCTCGAGTATGCGCGGTTTGAATACTGGCCTGAGGGTAACGCCGACGGCCAGCAATTCCACATCGCCAACATCGGTGAGGAACTTCGGCCAATCAGTCTCCAGCGCTCGATCGCGACCTGGAACTCGCCGGGCGAGGCCCAGGGGAGCGATCGCGTCGAGCAAACCCTGGCGGCAGCCAAGGCCTGGCTGCCGGTGAAGGCGCCGGTGATAGCCGGCAATGCCCGCTATGTCGAAGAGACCCGGCACACGGTGCGGGGGAGTTTCCTCGACTTCTGGGAACGCACCGGTGAGGCGGGATTCATCGGGAACCCGTTGACGGAAGAGTACGATGCGGCCGGTTCTACCTGGCAAGTATTCGAACGGGGCCAGCTTGAGATGGCGCCGGGCGACGAAGCCCGGATGGTACCGGTGGGCGAGGTTCTGGCCAACAAGTACGGGCTCGACCAGAGCCCGGTCGCCCAGGGCGACGTGCCCTCCTACGATGAAGCGCTCTTCGTGGCGCCGCCCGAGCCGGAACCCGAAATAGTTGGCGGCCTGACCGGGAGCTACGTTAGCGGCGGCGGTGAAGTCTGGATTGACATCAACCTCAGTACGCAGTACATGGTGGTCTACCAGGGCAACACGGTCGTGATGGAAACCTACATCAGCTCCGGGCGACCCGGTTTCGACACTCCCACTGGTTCGTTCCGGATCAACCTCAAGAACGGCACCCAGGACATGGAGGGCCTGATCGGCGGAGAATACTACAACGTCAAGGATGTGCCATCGGTCATGTACTTCACAAACGTAGGGCACGCCATCCACGGAGCCTACTGGCACAACAACTTCGGCGCGGTCATGAGCCACGGCTGCATCAATGTTCCGGTCGACCTCGCGGCCTACCTGTACGAAATTACACCAACTGGGGCCCGTGTCGAGATCCATTGGTAACGGCCGATTATTCCTGGGACGAAGCGAAACGGGCGGTGGATCATCATCCACCGCCCGTTTGCCATTCTTGCACTGTGCTACGGTCACGGTAAGCGAATTGCGTATTCGACGATTCATCCTCTCACGCCCTGGATCAGCCCGTGCAACCTCCGCCCGCCAGGATCAATGCCCACTACTCAGGCCCCGTCAGGGTTGCCGCGACCGCAGACCATGGTGCTTCTGATCCTGCTCCTGGCGACCATCGTTATGCCCGTCAATTATCGGGCCGGGACCGATTACGGCCATGCCCACACGATTTTCCACGGTCTGATCGACGCCGTTGCCGGCCACCATCATCACTAAGACGAACCGCTGAACGAGACGCCGGCGAAACCCGCATCGCCATTTGTCTCGGCTGCCATTCTGCTCTCGGTGCACGGTGATCGCCGGGTGGAGTCCCTCGGTTTCGACCCCGCAAACCAGGAAACCGACACGCCCAAGTTGCTCAGGGCTTCGATGCCGATCACCGCGCTCGCCTCGATCCAGGCCCTGGGCCAGCTCGTGGCGGCGCTCCTTGCCGAAACCCTCGCCAGTCCCTTGTGAAGCCAGACGCTACGACTTGTCCAGCGCGCGGTCGGGGTGGAAAGTCCTCCGCTACGCCGAGAGTAGGAAACGACGGCCGCTCAGAAAGACGGAAGGTGTGGCGTGAGCTGCGTTCCGACACGCATTTACCCTTTCAACTCCACACCACCCAAGGAGCCTTCACCATGAACCTTCACGCTATCACCTCGGTCCGGCGCAGCCTCGTCTTGATGGTCATCGCGTTCGCGATGGCGGCAATTGCCCTCGTGCAGCCGTTCGCGGCCTCGGCCCACGAAACGCGCGAGGTCGCGACTGACTACGCCTTCGTCGTCGGCTTCATCAACGAACCGGCCGTCCAGGGCGACACCAACGGCATCTGGCTCGAAGTCACCATGGCGGAAGCGCCAGTGCTTGGGTTGGCTGACAAGCTCCAGGCCCAGGTTATCTTCGGCGAGCAAACCCGCGACATGACGCTGACGCCGGCCTTTGGCGAAGATGGCGTCTACGAGGCCATTTTCATCCCCAGCCAGCCGGGTGATTACACATTCCGCTTTTTCGGGCAGGTCGATGGCGTCGAGGTCGACGAAACCTTCACGTCATCCCCTGAGGGATTCGATTCGGTGGCGGCTCGCGTCGACCTCGAGTTCCCGGGGAGCGAAGGCGAAGTCGGCAACAGCGATACCAATTCGGTCGCGATGCCGATCGCCGCTGGCGCGGTCGTCCTGGTCCTCGCCGCGAGTGGCCTTGCCCTTCGCCGCCGTTCGGCCT
>JALZMD010000292.1 GCA_030858375.1 Chloroflexota bacterium | reverse complement strand
GTCTTCCGCGATGCCGTGATCAGCGCGCTCGCCCGCTTCCTCCACCCCGAATTGTTCTGACACTCCGTGCCGGCCGTTCCATGGGTACGGCATGGGCAAGCGATGATGCGCCGCGCTACACCTGGGCACAGTCACCGGTTCCGCCAACTGGGGTCATCAGGAAACGGTGGTGGGCGCCGTGGGCCGCGCTGGCTACATCGTCCTTGAAGGTCAGGTTGAGGATGCCAACATCCGAACCGGTGGTGGAGCCTGCCTGATCCCACACGACATACCGGACCTGTTCACTGCCGCTCACCTGCGGATCGGTGACCGTCACCCGGTACGATCCATCATGGTGCATTTCCACCGCGCCCCATGGAAAGGACGTCACGCCGTTCGAATGGACGATGATCGGATCGCCGTTGGCATCGACATCATTGGCCAGCACGCCATCGGCTGCCCCGACGCAGGTTTCACCGGTGCGCGAAGCAACCGTGACCGTATCGTCCTCGGCGACCGGCACCGTGTTCCTGACCTGGAACGTGGTCCTGACAATCCCGATCCGGACGGATAGACCAGATCGATCCTGGCCATAGATCACGAATTCCCAGCCCTCGGAGACCCCGCTAAATCCTGGTTTCGGGGTGAACACCAAACGCTGTGCGGTTTCCCCGCCTGGCACCACCGACCCACCGGCCGTGACGGCTCGGCTAGCCGGGATAATCGTGATACCGCCTTCCCTGGCATGCGCCACGAACGACGAGGCATCGATGGCGGCCATCTCAGGGCACTCCGCCAATGCATGACTTGAGCGCGCCAGTTCGTCCACGCCAAAGATGACTGTCCCGTTGACGGGCACATCGATGGTCACGGGAAGGATTTCTGGTTCTGCTTCCGCCATGCATTGATCCACCAGGGGAACGCCGAGGGGAGCTGCGGCACTTCCCATCAGCGTTACGACTGATAGTGTCATCAACGTGACGAAGAGCCCCGGTCCGAGAGTGAACTTTGGGTGCACGTGGCGCCTTCTCCTGGCGAGCTAGGGTTGCATGGATTTCCGACCGGGATCTCGCCGATTCCTGTTTCCTGCCCGCGATTAACATGACCCTTTCCTGCAGTATGAGACCCGGGCGAGCGGAGGGAATGCGTAAAATCGCGTATTTACATGGCCTGGACACTACGTAGATCGACCTGCCAGGAACCAACCACGACTCGCCCGCGTCCATTTCTCCAGCACCGGAAGCCCTTGCTGGCACGTTGAACGGCGGCACCTGGGGCTTGTGCAACGGGGGACGAGGTGCTTCACCCAGCGCCGGACAACGCGGGAGAGCGCATCGACTCGGCAAACGTCCTGATCCTCACCCGACGCAAATACCCCCGCCCGGACAAGATCCAGGCGGGGGCTATGTGGCATCGAGGGACGCGACCGCGACCACGACACGTCCATGAGTATAGTTGGTACATGGGTGTATGCACACTCCGATCAACCCGGCAACCGGCCCATGACCGTTGGGCCGGGAGGCCAATCAATACCCGTCCTCAAGACATGAATGCCAGCCATCCATAAACCGCGTCCAAAGAATTGCTGGCTTTCTATGGCGCACTGCGAGGTTCCAGTACTAGGGTGCCAAAACAGGGTGACTCTTCTGCTGCATACACACAGGAAAGACAATATCTACTTCACCGCCAATGATATGTGGACCGGTATGCGATACATTAAGTGATGTGGGCTGGGGGCGGAAGAGTCAGGATGGCCTCGATTCGACACCATCATATGTGGAGGAGACATGAATGATGAGCATCGAGTCACTCAGAGGTCATCATGCCAAGAAAGTTCGCAGATCGACGAACCGAGCGCTTCGCACACGGTGTCCGCATTTCAGCATTCGCAGCCATTGAACGAAAGGCAGAAGGGCGACTGCAATTCCTACTCAACGCTGAGTCACTCCAGGATGTCGGCGTGATGCCAGGGTGGCGGCTCGTACAACTTCGAGGTGATCGTCAGGGACTATGGTCGATCCGCATCAACGATCAATGGCGCATCTGTTTCGTCTGGGATGACAGCGTGCGTCAAGCCTTCGAGATCGAAATCGTCGACTACCGCTGAAACATAGAACCAACTGAGGAGACAGAGAGAAAGGCGAGCGTATGCAATTGCGCGAACGCAGGCCGATTCATCCTGGCGAAATCCTTGCCGAGGACGTGCTCGTGGAACTGAACATGAGCGGACGCCAGTTGGCAGCCGCTTTGGGGATCTCCCCGAACCGGATCTCGGAAATTCTGCGTGGGCGGCGGGCCATCACCGCCGACACGGCCCTGCGGCTGGCCCGCTGGCTCGGCACCTCACCGACCGTCTGGCTCAACCTGCAGCAAAGTTATGATCTCGAAATGGCGAGGATCCAGGCGGGAGAGGCAATCGAACGGGACGTCACTCCGCGCAGCGAGGCGGCTTGAGCATCGACGCCGTTTCAGGCGCTGGCATTCATCCGACCGCAACGCCTGCGCTGGCTCGTCGCTACCCAGTGTCTTTTCGAGCGACGGCCAGAATACCAGGCTCAAAGCCTGCCGCTGTGGTCTTTACTAGCGCCACACCGTCGCGATCTTGCGGCAGGCCGTGAGGATGTCGGCGGTGTCGTCATCGGAGCCGAGCAGCGCGGTCTGGTAGAGCCAGATCGTGTCACGGCCAGCGGCGTCGGCGTGCGGCATGGAACCACTATCCTGCCTAACAGACTCGCCGAAACGATCACGCAGCGCTGTGCTGACCGCCTCGATGCCGGTGAGCGGAACGTATCCCGGTGAGGCCGGAATGCCCTCGGCGTTCAACGCCGCGATGACGTCTTCCCGGCTGCGCCCCCCGAACGCGGCTGCGTCGTACCGGATCTGGTAGAGGTGCCAGGCGTGCCGTGTCACCCGCTCGTCGACCACCGTTGGCTCCAGGCCAGGGATCTCGGCAAGCCCATCGGTCAACAATGCGGCGTTGCGGTCACGCACCGCCATCTGCCCATCGAGCCGCTCCATCTGGGCCAGCAGAAGGGCGCCGGTGAGCTCGGTCAGCCGGTAGTTGCCGCCCATCCGCTCGAAATTGAACGTGTCGCTTTGCGGCCCGCGCCCACAGTTATGTAGTGACCAGGCCAGGTCGTGCAGGTCTTCGAGGTTGGTGACGATCGCGCCACCCTCGCCGCCGCTGAGATTCTTGCTCTCCTGGAAACTGAACGTACCAAGATCGCCAACTGCCCCAACCTTCGTGCCTCTCCATTCCGCCCCGACCGCCTGCGCCGCATCTTCCAGCACGGGCAGACCGTGCCGGCGAGCGACTTCAAGCACGCCATCGAGGTCGCAGGACTGCCCGCCGATGTGCACCGGCACGATCGCTCGCGTCCGCGAGGTGATGGCCGGCTCGATTTCCGCTGGGTCGATCAGGTTGGTCCGGGGGTCGATATCGACGAAGATCGGCCTGGCGCCGACCGCGAAGATCGCGCTGACCGTTGCGATGAAGGTGTAGGCGGTGGTGACAACGTCGTCACCGGGCCGGACGCCGAGCGACTGGAGCGCAACCTCCAGCGCCTGCGTGCCGTTCGGGACGGCGAGTGCGAACCGCGCCTGCTGGAAGGTGGCGAACCGGTCCTCGAACGCCTGCACCTTGTCACCGGAAAGCTCGCCCCAGGCTCCGCTGTCGATCACCTCCCGAACCGCGTCGCGTTCGGGACTGCCCCAGACCGGCCAGACCGGAAAAGGGGCCCTTCGCACCGGGGTGCCGCCATTGATCGCGAGGTGTTCAGGCATTGGGCAAGTGATCCTTCGTTGGTGAGGGTGCGGCGCAGTGCCAATGGAAAGATGGTCCGGGATCGCAGGCTGGACGTCAATCCGTGCCCAACCAGTCGAGCAGCACCGGGGCGGCGCCGGATATCTACCACGTCGATATCCATGCTGACGCTCGGCTTTCACCAAGGTGGTTCAAGGTCACGACCTCTTCTGAAGCGGTTTCGCACTTGGGTGTTCGATGCCACAATGGTCAGCATCTGTTCCGTCTCACCGAAAGGTTGCCCCATGATCGTCCAGGAAATGATCGCCAACCGCCATCTCATGATCCGGCTCGACCCCGGCCAGGATCTCCTTCAGGGCATCCGTCAGGCCGTCGAAGAAACTGGCATCACCCACGGCTCGATTCTCGCCGGGGTCGGCTCGCTGAGCACCTACCACTTCCACGTCGTCAGCACGGCGGTAATGCCACCGGAAAACGCCTTCGTCAAGGGCGAAGGACCGTACGACATCCTCACCGTAACCGGTGCGATCCTCGATGGCCGGGTCCACGCCCACGTCACCTTCTCGGACACCGAGATCGCAATGGGCGGGCACCTCGAGGAGGGCTGCACGGTGTTGACGTTCGCGATGATCACGATCGTCGATACCTCGACTCCATCACTGGAGATGGCCAAGTGGGATCACGTCGAGCGGCCCGGCTAAGGTCAGGTTAACCCCCGGTACGAGCCATCCGCATTTCGTCTAAGCTTGTCGACGGCGTGTGCAACCACCTGCGGACCACACGCCGCGTTCTTGCGTGACGATGCACCGTGCTTGCGCTACAGGGGATGGGTCAATTGGGATTCTTGAGTGATTTGACGAACTGGGCGAAGGATTTCGTCGAGTCGGCCGGCTACATCGGCGTCTTCCTGATGATCGTGCTGGAGAACGTCTTCCCACCGATCCCGTCCGAGGCAATCCTGCCGCTGGCCGGGTTTCTGGCCGGCGAAGGCCGGTTCTGGCTGCCGGCGGTGATCCTGGCTGCAACGCTCGGCGCCGTGGCCGGCGCCCTCATCCTTTACTACGTCGCCTACGCGATCGGTGACAAGCGCGTCCGCTGGCTCATCAACCGGTACGGCAAGTGGTTCGCCGTGGCGGAAAGCGATCTCGACAAGGCGAACGACTGGTTCGACCGGCATGGCAGCAAGGCGGTGCTGATGTGCCGGATGGTCCCGATCGTGCGGAGCCTGGTCTCGCTCCCGGCCGGCCTGCGCCGGATGAACCTGACCACGTTCATCATTTACACCGCGATTGGCAGCGGCCTCTGGAACAGCCTCCTGATCATCGCCGGCTGGTGGCTGGGCGACAACTGGGAAGATGTCTCCCATCTCGTCGATTACCTCGACTACCCGATGTACATCGCAAT
>JALZMD010000281.1 GCA_030858375.1 Chloroflexota bacterium | reverse complement strand
CCACCGCCATCGTCGCCAGGATCATGACGTGCCAGGCGTCGCTCAGTCCTGACCGCGTAGCAATCGCGATCGCAGACTGCTCCGTTGGCTCGCTGGGGTTGCCTTCGATGCTGGGCGGTATTGACGCCGCTTGCGTCCGATCGTTCGACATCCTCACGCTGTACCACTGCTCAAGGACATGTCCCGGGTCCCCCACACTCGTATCGCCCACGGCAGCCACAGGCGCCCCAGGCGATGTCTCTTGATTCCAGACGACCGCGCCGCAGCGAAAGATGGATCCTCAACTTCGCGGTTCTGCCAAAATTGTTCCGCGAGACGCCCTTGTGTGTCGGCGCAGACCGGGCGCGTCGATTCCACATTCAATTTTACGCATCGCGTGGTGACGAGGCGCACATGCCAGCCGACTCCGATGTGCAGGAACGGGGTATGTACCTCTCCGGATGAAGTGGAGTGGCCAGAGCCCGGTCCTTCCTTTTTCCGGTTCACATCGGCCAGCGCTGGCCGTTGACATCACTCGCGTCTCCGGACACACTTTTCCCGCATCGCACAGTTCGATGTATCGTCCCCGGCCAGCCGCTTGCGGTGGCCAACGGTCGCCCCTGGCATCACCCTGGCGCTGGTTCTCGTCGGGCTGACGGTCCCGGGCGAATTCCTGACATGCCCTGTCATGCCCCGGAAGGCACACCATGCGCGCCTACATCCTCTCGATCGGATCCGAGCTGGTGCTCGGCCAACTCACGGACACCAATGCGACCTTTCTCGCCCAGGAACTTGCCGCCGCCGGCATCGACCTGATCCACGTGACCCACGTTGGCGACGACCGGCAACAACTCGCGGATGCCATCCGCCATGCCCTGACCCTGGCTGACTTCGTCATTTGCTCGGGCGGCATCGGGCCAACCGACGATGACCTCACCCGCGAAGCGATTGCCGACGTCCTGGTCGAGACGCCAAGTATCGATCCAGACCTCTTCCGGGATCTCCACGAGTTCTTCAGTGGACGCGGCCAGGTCATGCCGGAACGCAACGCCAAGCAGGCGTGGACGATCCCGTCCGCCGACGTCCTGCCGAACCCGGTGGGCACCGCGCCTGGGTGGTTCGTCACGGCTGGTAAGGATGATCCTCGCATCATCGTGACGATGCCAGGCGTGCCCCGGGAAATGTTCCGGATGTGGAAGGAGCAGGCCCTGCCCCGGCTCCAGGCGCTGGCCGGTCAGCAAATCATCGATTCCACGATTATCAAAACGATCGGGATCGGTGAGTCCGCCGCCGAGCAAATCATCCACGAACTCGTCCGCGCCGCCGATCCGGTGGTCGCAACCTACGCCAAGGATGATGGCGTCCATGTTCGGGTAACCGCCGTCGGCAACGATGCCGCGGAAACCCGGTCGCGCCGTGACGCCGGCGAAGCGGCGGTGCGAGAATTGCTTGGTCCTTACATCTGGGGTGCCGACAACGACTCGCTCGCGTCGATTATCGCCGATGCGCTTTCCGGACAGGGAGCGAACCTGGGCATCATCGAGTACGGCACCGGAGGTGGCTTCACCGTGTTGCTCGCGCGGGACCCGGCTTCCGCCCCGTTCGTGGCCGAGGCGTCGATCCTGCCACTTAATTTCGACCTGACCGAGGAGTCCGCGGCCAACGCGGCACTCGACCTGGCCAAGCGAGCCCAATCCCTTGGCGACGCATCGATCGGGATGAGCCTGGTCTTCGCCGGAACTCCCCAGCCGCAGGGTCTCGTGTCCGGGACCGTCTGCCTGGCGATCGCGAAAGGCGACGACGCTGCGCGGTTGCTCACGCCCTTGCAGGCCCGGTCCACGTTGGCCGAAGTGCAGCGCCGCTCTGGCCTGCACGCGGCCGACATGCTCCGGCAGGAACTCTATCCGGTCGCGTCGCCGGCGTAGTCGCGCCACGCTTCGAGCAATGTTGTCTGGCGGGCCAGCATGGTGGCCCGCTTATTGGGATCCGCATCGTCCCAACCAAGGATGTGCAGCACTCCGTGGAGGATGAGGAAGAGGAGTTCGTCGCTCAGGTTCCAACCCGCATCCTGGGCGTGTAGGGCCGCCGTCTCGACGGAAATCACGATATCCCCACCACGATTCCCTGCCTCGGGCAGCGAGAAGTCATCGGGCTCGTACGGGAATGTCATGATATCGGTCGGCGAATCCAGGTCCATGAACTCACGGTGCATCTCCTGGATCCGGTCGTCGGTCGTGAACAGCAGGCTGATCTCCCATTGGCCACCCGCCCCCTCCTGACCGAGCGCGAAGCCAACCAGGGATTCTAGTCGCGGCTCCGACAGAGACTTCGGCAATGGGAGATCCGCCCCCATCGTCACTTCCAGCTGTACCGCGCTGTTTCCACTACCACTACCACCTGGCATGTTGTCGCTAGCCGGCAAGGGATTCCCGCACGGCAGTCGAGAGGCGACGCCCATCGACCCGGCCGCTCGCCCGCTTGTTCAGCAATCCCATCACCTTGCCCATGTCCTTGGGTCCCTCGGCGCCGGCATCCGCGATCCCCTGCTTCACGAACGCGGCCATCTCATCGTCGGACATCTGCTGTGGCAGGTACCGCTCGAGAATCGCCAGTTGAGATGCCTCGCGATCGGCGAGATCGTTCCGGCCACCACTCCGAAACTGGTCGATCGAGTCACGCCGCTGCTTGGCCTGCGTCCTGAGCAGGGACATCTCTTCCTCGGACGTCAACGGCGAACGCTTGTCGATCTCGACATTCTTCACCGCCGAGAGGATGAACCGGATCGTGTCCCGCAGTTCGACGTCGCGATCCTTCATCGCCTGTTTTAGGTCGCTCGATAGTTGGTCGCGTAGTGATATTTGTTCGGTCATGTCGGTTCCCGTCTGTGGTAGTCAGCCAAGTGGACCAAGGGCATTTCCGCCAAGGAGGTGCACGTGGAGATGAAACACGGTTTGCCCGGCATCCGGGCCGTGGTTGGCGAGGACCCTGTAACCCGTCTCCTCCAGGCCCCGCGCCTTCGCGATGCTGTTGGCGGCTGCCACGAGTTCGCCCAACAAGGCGTCGTGTTCACGGCCAACGGCCGCGACACTCGAGACATGGCTGCGTGGAATAACCAGAACATGCGTCTCGGCCTGAGGCGCAACGTCGTTGAATGCGATAACCGAGTCCGACTCGTACACGAACGCGGTGCCCAGTTCCCCCGCCGCAATCCGGCAAAATATGCAATCCTGTTTCTGTTCCTGCGTCATGCGTCGTCCCTGCACTGCCAGTATCAACGTGATCCCATAGTGGCGATGACGCCAGAAGTGACAGTATGCCAGAGCTACCCGAAGTCGAAACAGTCCGCCGCATTCTTCATCCCGTCATCGTCGGCCA
>JALZMD010000248.1 GCA_030858375.1 Chloroflexota bacterium | reverse complement strand
CACCAGCAATGAAACGCGTCGTCGTGATCGGTGGCGGAGTCGTGGGCGCCAGCGCCGCTTTCCATCTCGCCCGAGGCGGGGTTGAGTCGATCCTGGTCGACCGGAAGGATACCGGCCATGCAACCGGCGCCGGGGCGGGCATCATTTCTCCCGGCACCAGCACGCGGCCACTCCCCGCGTTCTTCCCGTTTGCGCAGGCGGCGGTCAACCACTATCCGGTGATGGTGAGTCAGCTGGCCGAGATCGGTCAGGCGACGACTCGATACGAGGTGGTGGGCGAATTGATCCTGGCGAAAACCGATGAGGAGTTTGCCAACCTGCCGGTGTTGAAGGCGCTCTACGCCGAGCGACGGGCCGGAGGGATGCCCAACATCGGTGAGGTGACCGATGTCGACGAGGCGACGGCGAAGGAGCTGTTCCCGGCACTCGGTCCAATCCACGGCGCGCTCCACGTTCCGGAGGCGGCGCGGGTCGATGGCGATTCCCTGCGCAATGCGCTGGTGGCCGGTGCGGAATATCACAACGCCGGGATCCGTTACGGCGCAGCCTCCCTCAAGACCGAGCGGGATCGGGTCGTTGGCGTCGATCTCGACGGAGAGAGTATCGAGGCCGACGGCGTGATCGTCGCTACCGGTGCCTGGACGAACGCGCTGCTCACGCCCGTCGGATTCTCGGTCGCGGTCGAGCCGCAGCGCGGGCAGATCCTGCACATCGAGATGGGCGATACCGATACTTCCCGCTGGCCGATCCTCGGCGGCACCGGCGAGCAGTACATGCTCACGTTCAGACCCAACCGCATCGTGTCGGGGGCGACCCGGGAGACCGGTTCTGGATTCGATGTCCAGCTGACGGTGGGCGGTTTGCAATCAGTGTTCAATCACGCGATGCGGGTGGCCCCGGGTGTTGCCCAGGGAACCGTGAAGGAGATCAGGATTGGGCTGCGGCCGCTTTCGAATGACGGCCTGCCCTACCTTGGCCGGATCCCTGGCCACGACAATGTCGTGCTGGCAACCGGGCACGGGCCGTCCGGCCTGCAACTGGGACCCTATTCTGGCGTTATCGCTGCCCAATTGCTGCTGGGCGAGGAAGTCACCACTGATCTCTCCGCGTTCGCTGTCGATCGCGATCCGGGTCAAAATACGTACAGCGGCCACTGATCAGTAATTCCGGTGCGCTGGCGCCCGACAACCCGACAGGAAAGGATCCTCGTGACCTCCATACACACTGACGGACCAATTCGCCTCGTCACCTTCGACCTCTACGACACGCTGGTCGAGGCCGATCCGCCACGGTGGGTGCGATTCGCGGCCGCGTCCCAGGCGGCAGGGCTCGGTGGCGACGCGGACACGTTCAGGATGGCGGACCGCGTCGCCGAAGATTTCTACACGATCGAGAATGGGCAACTCCCGATTCGCGACCGGTCGCCGGATGACATCGAAGCCTTCCGGCTGGCCTACACGGCGAGGATGCTGGAGGCAGCCGGCGTGCGCCACGACCCTGACGTTGCGGCCCGGGTCCGCGAGATCTACGTCGGCGAGCTCGACGCGGCTGGCTGGAACTACCGGGTCTTCGACGACGTGTTGCCAGCGCTCATGCTTCTGGAGGATAAGGGTGTCAAGCGGGCGGTCATCTCCAACGCCGATGCCGACGTTACCAACTTCTGCCTGCACATGGGGTTCTCGAAACACATGGACCTGATCGTGACGTCGGCTCTCGTCGGCTGGGAGAAGCCCGACTCCCGAACCTACTTCGCCGCCCTGGAGCCGCTGGGAGTGACTCCCGAGGACGCGATCCACATTGGGGACCAGGCGCTCTCCGATGTAATCGGGGCCCGGGCAATCGGGATGGGGGCCGCGATCATCGACCGCTACGAGCGGCACCGCGACGACGAGCAGGATGCGATTCGGGTTACCTCACTACTCGCCCACGCCGAAATGGTGGTCGCCCACAACGAGCGCGTTTCCAGCGGCACGCGCTCGTAGGGCAAACGTCGGCTGACGGCCACCAAATACAGATGCGCGAAGCAATTACACGTCATCCCGAAAGGAGGCTCAGCCGACTGGAGGGCAGCGCAGCAGTTCTCTTCACCACAGTGAACGGCGCCGACAAAAAAGCGGAGGGAGATACCGCTACGCTGGCTACACTCACCTTCGGCTCGCCGCGGAATGACACTCAAGTCGCTTCGCTCCAGATGATACAACCGCCATGTGCGATAGGACGGATCAGCTGCCCTTGACCTCGGCCTGGTAGTCCGCTTCGGAACCGATCCAGACCGAGCCATCGGCGTAATGCTCCTTCTTCCAGATCGGCACGACCACCTTGATCCGCTCGATTGCGTGGGAGGCCGCCGCGAACGCTTCGGCCCGGTGGGGTGAGGCGCAGGCGATGACCACGCTGGCGACGCCTGGTTCGAGGTAGCCGGTGCGGTGATGGATCGCAGTCCGCACGCTCGGCCAGCGCTCGACGATCTCGATCCCGATGTTGCCCAGCTGGCGCTCGGCGGCGGGGATGTAGGCTTCGTAATCGAGGGCGATCACGTCGCGATCGCGCGCGTTGTTCCGCACCGTCCCGGTGAAGGTCACGATTGCCCCGGCATCGTCGGCCGCCACTAACGCTTCGACGGCTCGGGGATCGATCCGCTCGGCGGCGACAAGGAACAGCTTCGGCAGGACGGCCGCGCCGCCACTTACCGGCGGAATGAAGGCCAACTCGTCCCCATCCGCCAGGACATGATCGCTTCGCACGTACTCCTCGTTGACCATCAGCATCATCGAGCGCCGCAGCCCGGCGAGCCGGGGCTGATCAGCGGTGGCCAGTGCGAAGGCTTCGCCCGTGGTGGTGCCTAACGGCACGTCAAGAGCTTGCACGCTCCGGCCCAGCTGCTCGCGCAAGATGGCGAAAAAGCGAAGCTGGACTGTGATGTTGGATGGAGTGGTCAAGGGCTGCGTCTCTTCGTTGGGCGAGATGTGGCTGTCCGGATCATACAGAATTCAGGTTGACGACGTGAATGTCTGACCGTCTAAAACGTCGATGCGGCGAGAGATTTCTCGACTCCGCTCGAAATGACGTGCCGCGGGGTACCCATCGACGGGATCAGGGAGTGAGATTGTGCATCAGCGCGGCGCGGAGGCCCCTCGCGATCTCCTTGTGATGCTTGCGCAGGGCGTGGAAGAGCTCGGCGATTTCCTGCTCCCCCGCCTGTTCGGCATCCTCGGTGTACCGCTCCAGCACATCTTCGCTCTGGAGCAAGGTGGCCAGCGTGGTGATCACGTTGTATTCGACATCGCTCACGCCAAAGTCGTGTTGTTCGTTCTCGGTCATGGTTCCCTCACGGGCTGGCGTCCAGGCTATCCTGCCGTGGGCTGGACGTAGCGTTTGAGATCGGGCGGACGAGGTGCGTGCGTGTTGGCTTAAGCGTATCGCACCCGCGCCCAATCGTCAGGAACCGTTTTTCCTACAGGTGGCGTTCGACCCAGCCGAGGGTCCGTTCCAGGCGTTCGACGCGGTGTTTCGGGGCGCCATTGCGGCTGAGCCCATGGCTCTCGTTGGAGAACCGGACAAACTCGACGGTGCGGCCCAGCCGCTTGAGGGCGATGAACCACTGCTCGGCTTGTTCCATCGGGCAGCGGTAGTCGTTCTCGCTGTGGATGATGAGCACCGGGGCCGTGACGTTGGCCACGTACTTGAGGGGAGACTGGTCCCAGTAGCGCTCGATATTGTCCCATGGCGTGCCGAGGTCGGGGTCAAGCGAGACCAGCGCGATGTCGTCGGTTCCGTACATGCTGATCATGTTGCTGATCGAGCGGTCGGTGACGCCAACCTTGAACCGGTCGGTCGTCCCCAACATCCAGTTGGTGATGAATCCGCCGTACGAGCCGCCGGTGATTCCGACCCGCCTGCCGTCGATGCCGCCGAGACCGACCACGTGATCGACCGCCGCGAGGAAGTCGGGAGAATCGGCCACGCCCCAGGCGGCGGTGACCTCCTGGGCGAACGATTCGTCGTACCCCAGGCTGCCGCGTGGGTTGATGAACGCGAGCGCGTAGCCGCTGGCGGCGTACATTTGTAGCTCATGGGAAAAGGCCGGGCTGAACTGGGCGTGCGGCCCGCCGTGAACGTTGAGGACGAGCGGGACGTTCGCTCCGGCAGCCGAGTT
>JALZMD010000203.1 GCA_030858375.1 Chloroflexota bacterium | reverse complement strand
CTTGCAGGCTGGAGCTCATGTGGTCGATCTTCCTACGCCGGCATTACCCGGATCAGGTTCCACGGTTCGCGGCGGGAAGCAGCCGCAGTCTCAGCCCGGTTCCTCCGAGCACCCGAACGACGTGGTTATGGCACGGAATGCGATGCCATTGAGCGGTGGACATCGAGCATCCCGGTTCGTGAGGGATGGTACCACTCCCCACTTCAGGCGCAGGTGTAGGTCTAGTCGTGAGCCAAGCATCGTTCAGCCCAACCGTCATCGGGTCAAGCGCCAGCAAGGGATCACTTTGGAGCAGGAATCGCGAGACGCGAATGCGCCTGGTTGGCGACCAAACGGTCGTTCACATGTACTTATTGCGAACGACACAAGATCGTGACGATTCGTCTGTACGATCTTGCGTGGCCTGAACCTGGCCTGGAGCAGGGAATGCACAATGCGGACATGAAGTGACCTTATTCGAAACCATGATGGAACCAGGTCGAGATCAGGATGATGCTCGGCCACTGCGGGACAGAGCCGGCGGCATGGCAGCCGGAGAGCACAGGAGTGGCAATGGCGACAGTGATACGGCGAGCACCCAAAACCAGCGGAAATGCGGTCGTTGCGGAAGGGTTGCGGAAAACCTTTGGGAAAACCGAAGCCCTCGCTGGTGTCGATTTCACGGTCAAGGCCGGCACCGTCCTCGGTTTGCTCGGACCGAATGGTGCCGGGAAAACGACGTGTGTCCGGATCCTGACCACCTTGCTCAAGCCGGAATCCGGCCGAGCCGAGGTGGCTGGTATCGACGTGATCAAGGATCCGGAGCGGGCACGCGCTTCGATCGGGCTCACCGGCCAATACGCGGCGGTCGACGAGTTCCTGACGGGGCGTGAGAACCTGGTCATGTTCGGTCAGCTCTACCGGCTCTCGCTTCGCTCGGCGAAAGTGCGGGCCGACGAACTCCTCGATCGGTTCGACCTCGCCGATGCTGCCGATCGCATCCTGAAGACCTACTCAGGCGGCATGCGCCGACGGCTCGATCTCGCCGCCAGCCTGATCGTGTCGCCGCCCGTAATCTTTCTCGACGAGCCGACGACCGGGCTCGACCCCCGTAGCCGCAACGGCATGTGGGAAGTCATCCAGGATCTTGTCAACGACGGCACAACCGTGCTGCTGACCACCCAGTATCTGGAAGAGGCGGACAGGTTGGCTGACAACATTGTGGTCGTCGACCACGGCAAGGTGATTGCCGAAGGCACCTCCGACCAACTCAAAACACAGCTTGGCGGCGAACGCCTGGCGATCAGTGTCGCCAGTGGCACCGATCTCGCCCTCGCGGAGCGGATTCTGCTCGAAATCGCGGGAGCAGATGGGCGCAAGGATGGCGGCGTGCAAATCGATACGGTCTCCAACCTCCTGACCGTGCCGTTCGCGGCCGGTGCGCGAGGGTTGGCCGAGGCGGTGCGCCAACTCGATGGTGCCGGACTGGAGTTGACCGATCTCAGCCTGCGCCGTCCAACGCTCGATGATGTCTTCCTGACCCTTACCGGGCGCGTCGCCGAACAGGATGCTGACGCATCAACGGAGAATGCAGCATGAGCACCCAGTCCCTGCCGGCGCCGACCACGGCGCCAGAGTCGCACGTTGCGGCCCCGGATCTCGATTTCGTGCGGCGGAGCAAACCCGTCCACGTCGTCACCGATTCGCTGGTGCTGGCCAAGCGGCACCTGATGCGGATTCCACGCCAGTTGGACTGGCTAATTGGCGTCACCGTCATGCCAGTCATGTTCCTCCTGCTCTTCCGCTACATCTTCGGCGACACGGTGCAGGCTACCCTTCCGCCCGGCGTCGACGCCGTGAACTATCTGGTGGCGGGCATCATTGTCCAGGGTCTCGTGTTCGGCAGCATGAACACCGGTCTCGGTCTGGCGATGGATGCCAAGGAAGGCCTGATGGATCGGTTCGCCTCGCTCCCAATGACCCGGTCGGCGGTGGTGCTGGGCCGGATCCTGGCCGATATGGGTCTCGCCGTGTTCACAACCACGATCACGATCCTCGTCGGCCTGCTGGTCGGCTTCCGACCCTCGGCGAACATCCTCGAATGGCTGGCGGTGATCGGCCTAATGTTGTTGATGGCGTTTACCCTGGCCTGGCTGGGGGCGATCATCGGGTTGTGGCTCAAAACCGTTGAGGCGGTGAATTCGATCGGCTTCACGCTCATCTTCCCGCTCACGTTCCTCAGCAGCACGTTCATCAATCCAGATTTCCTGCCGGGCTGGTTGCAAGGGTTCGCCAAGAACCAGCCGTTCACCTTGCTGCTCGACGCCACCCGCGGTCTCCTCAATGGATATCCGGACGTTGGCAACGAAGCCTGGATGGTGGTGGCCTACCTGGTGTTGGCGATGGCGGTGCTGATTCCGGTGGCGCTTTGGATGTACGAGCGCCGTTCCCAGCAATAGACTCGACCTGATTCTTCATCAGTAAGACGCGAAGCGGGCGGGAGCAATCCCGCCCGCTGTGCTGCCCGGATCGTGTGGCGGGGATCGCCTAAACTAGGCCCAGACCCGGGTAGCACGTATCCACCTCCTCGCGAGATCAAGGAGAGCACCGATCGCTGACTCACCCTCATCCACCGCTACGAATACGACGCCTGCCGAACCGCTCACGGTGCTGTCGCGCCTGGCCACGGATCAACAGGTAATCGTCGGCCGGCTGGCTGTAGCCTTCGCGGGGGCCGGTCACGAGCTCTACCTCGTCGGTGGCGTGGTCCGTGACATCCTCCTCGAGCGCGGCACCCCGACCGACCTTGACCTCGCCACCTCGGCCCACCCCGATCAGATCAAGGCGATCGCGGCCAGGCTCGATCACCAGGGTCTTTACGATGTCGGCGAGCGCTTCGGCACGATCGGCATCGTGTTCGCCGGCGACCGTGGCCCCTCGCCGGTCGAGATCACAACGTTTCGCAGCGAACAATACGAGCCCGGTAGCCGCCACCCGGCAGTGGCCTACGGAGACGCGATCGGGGATGACCTGGCCCGTCGCGACGTGACCATCAACGCCATCGCGACCGATCTCCGGGACGGCACGATCGTCGATCCCTACTACGGGCAAGCCGACCTGGCGATGGGACTGCTGCGGGCGGTCGGCAATCCGGATGAGCGGTTCCGTGAGGATCCATTGCGGCTGCTGCGGGTGGCCCGGTTCGTTTCCCAGCTTGGGTTCGCGGTCGAAGCGGGGACGCTGGCCGCGATGCAGCGTCAGTCGGACATGATCGAAACAGTCAGCGCCGAACGCATCCTTGC
>JALZMD010000189.1 GCA_030858375.1 Chloroflexota bacterium | reverse complement strand
AACGTCTGCCGATGTGTCATTGCGGAGCAAATCGGCATAACTGCTCACGGGCCCTTCCATGAAATATGGCACGAAGACCGACCCGAAGCGCGCGACGGTCATGGCGATGCCGATGTCGCGGGCGATTGCCTCAAGCCCAAGCGCGGCACGTTCGGCGAGCTCGAAGCAATGAAGGTGAATCGTGCCGTCTCGTAGCACATCGATCGTCGTCAGCGCGGCGGTGGCGTTCACCGGATGGCCGTTGTAGGTGCCGGCGAAAAAGACGCCGCCACCCGGCGCGAACCGATCCATGAACGCGGCCTTGCCGGCGATCGCCGCAATCGGGTAGCCGTTGGCCATCGCCTTGGCGAAGGTGGTCAGGTCGGGCGTGACCCCACAGAGTTTCTGGTAGCCGCCGAGATCGTGACGGAACCCGGTGATGACTTCGTCGAAGATGAGCAGGCAACCGTGGCGGTTGCTTTCCTCGCGCAGGGTTTGGAGGAAATCGAGGGTTGGGATCACGCAACCGATGTTGTGCGGAAGGACTTCGACGAGTATCGCGGCAATCGACTCACCCTCCCGCTCCAGGGTTTGGCGGATTGCTTCGACATCGTTGAACGGCAGGACGATCGTGTTTTCGACCACGCCGGGCAGCATCCCGAGCGAGAGCGGATCCCTGGTTCCCATCCGCTCGGGCGGTGTGATCACGTTCATCGCCACGGCGTCGTGCCAGCCGTGATACGTTCCCTGGAACTTGACGATTTTCTGGCGCCCGGTGACCGCCCGGGCCAGCCGGAGCGCGGCGAACGTGGCCTCGGAGCCGGAATTGGTGAAGAGCACGCGCTCGGCGGAGGGGACCAGGCGACAAAGGGTCTCGGCCAATTCTATTTCGGGAAGCGTCACGCCCGCGCCCATCAGGTCGATCGAATGCGTTGCCTGGCGAACGGCCTCGTTGACCGCGTCGTGATTGTGGCCAAGGATCAGCGGCCCGAACGCGGCGTGGTAATCGAGATAGCGCTTGCCGTCGGCATCCGTGAAATAGGCGCCTTGCGCAGCCTGCGCTACCAGCGGCCACGGCAGGGCCCGGTTCGCGGAACTGACCCCGCCAGGAATGACGGCGTTGGCGCGATCACTCAGTTTGACCTGCATCGGTGAAATAGCCATTGCGTGTGCCTTTCATGCGACCCGTCATTCACTGAGCGGGACGGGATATCCAATTGTCCAGCCGCCATCGACGGCGAGGTTCTGACCCGTGATATAAGACGCATCATCCGATGCGAGGAAGCAGACTGCAGCGGCCACCTCCTCGGTTCTCCCAATTCGATTCAATACCGTCATCTCCCGCCAGAACCTGACTCGCTCGGGATCCTGCTTTGCCGCCTCGATGTCGGGCCTGCCAGAATCAATAATGCCGGGGCTGACGGCGTTGACTCGAATCCCGAATCGGCCGTAGTCGATGGCGAGTGATCGGGTTAAGCCGAAGATGGCGGTTTTGGCCGTTACGTAGGCGGCATGATTTACGGCTCCGATCATGCCTTCGACAGACGCGATGTGAATGATCGATCCATACCGCTGAACCTTCATGATGCTGGCGGCGTACTTGGACGCATAAAACGCTCCACTTAGCGAGACGTCGATACCCCGCTGCCACTCGGTAACCGGCATTTCGGCAGCGGCATAGTGCCCTCCTGTATGGGCTGCCGCAGTCACGAGAATATCAATCGAACCGAACGCAACGTGTGTTTCTTGCATGGCCTGCTTGACGTCCTCGTGTCGACTCGCATCGCAATGAACAAAGAGTCCATCGATACGGTCAGCGGTTGCCTTACCCGCGTCATCGTTCATATCGGCGATGACGACTGATACTCCATTGGCCGCCAAGCGCAAGGCGGTTGCTTGACCGATTCCCGTTGCACCACCGGTAATCAGCGCTGCTCGCTTTTCAAACGTCATGATCTGGATCTCCAATCAATCCGTTTCGCAACTTATGGAGCATTTCCAGAGATGCTCTAATGGTTTGATTGGCAGCATCTGGAGCAAACGGTGACACTTCGACTTCATACCCTCCAAGCGGGTATGCATCCGCTGTCGGCATATAAGCCCAGCCAACATTCGAGTAACCAGAAAACAGGGTGTAGGGAAAAGGCGATGCATCCTTGACACGTCTGCCTATCTCCGAGAATGGCTCCGCGGCGATCGCGATCAATGCTATGTCGGGACCAAGGGCAAGGCCCTGAAACGTCACATTCCGATGTGGCTGGTGTGCTACCGAACGCGCGAGACTTTCCCGCATCCCGGTTCGCTTGGCGAGCATTGTCTGTTCGCGAATCACAGACTCGCTGGCCTGGTGATCACGAAGACGCCCTAATTCCGCAATATGGTGGGCAAACTCAGCCGCAAGCGTATCGGGGTCACCCACCTCACGGGTAGGCAACGCCGTCACGCGACTGCAAACCCGAAGGAACCGATCCGGCTCCTCAGCAGGCTGCTCCGAATACATCGCCAAAGGTGCGCCTGATTCCAGGGTGCCGATGTAGCGCTCAGTTCGTTGAGGTACCTCGGTTTCCCACCAGATGCGGCTGACTTCATGCCCAAGGATTGCACCAAGACGCCGGTACTCATGTATTCCGCCGCTGGCGCCGCCTCGGATGGGGCCGATGTCACCGGCTGCTCCTTGAAGAAACAGGCAGGTCGATCCAGTGGCCTGCTCGACGACGCGCTTCATTGCGCCAGGATAGTCAGGAGTAATGAGGTCACAGTCGGGACCAACCGTAATTGGATGGCAAGCGTAGTTGACCAGTGTTGCGAGAGGACGACCGTCGATGGTATCAATGCGAACCACCTGAACTTCGGGGTCTATGGGTCCCGTTGGATTACGTCCGACTATTACCCTTCCGTCTTCTGGCCGTTGCAACCGTCGATTGACCCCGATCCCAGATGATCCACGTCCGGCACCGATGCGAACTGGCTCGAGCGCATTGATGGCCGCCCAAGCAACCCCAGCAGCCTTGTGTTGCAAGCCTTCATCGTAGGCCGCAATCATCTCCGGCCCCTCTTGCATCCAGGCACTCCACGCAGTTCCACTCAAGGGGCCGGAGTGTGTGTGAGAATAGGAAAGGCGAATGTGCGTTTCGGGAAGATTCGTTAGTTTAGCGACGGCGTCGAGAACTGCGGCAGCCTCCTTCTCGAAGAGGTACATGGCGTCGACATCGATGATCACGAAGATCTCCCGACCATCGCTGATAGCCAATGCGGTTGCCCAAAGTGCGAGGTCTACGCCAACCGCCCGCTGATGCACCTGGGCGCCCCATCCGGCATGACCAATCCCGATTGGTGGTGTGATGTCACTGCGTGCGACGCCAGCACTAAGCATTACGGTACTCCTCCTTCAATCTTCGAACGCATGCGACACACATGGCCCATGTCAGCCGCAGGCTCGTGGATGGTGGCCGGGATGACTACCAGTCGGCGACAGCACCATCGGCGTGGAAGGAGCGTTGCATCGCTTCTGGCTTGAAGGGGTGACGCGCGGCCTCGTCTTCATTAATGTCGATGCCAAGCCCGGCACGAGTCGGGATGGCAGCATGTCCACTTACCACCTCGACAGGATTGATCACCACATCATTGCGCCATGGTACGTCGTTGGTAATCGCTTCCTGGATGATCCAGTTCGGCGTGGCGGCCGCAAAGTGAATGGCCGCCGCCGTCGCGATTGGTCCATTTGGGTTGTGCGGAGCCACGGCGATCTGGTGGGCCTCGGCCATTGCCGCAATCTTGCGCGCCTCCCAGAGACCCCCGCAGTGTGAGAGGTCCGGCTGAATGATGTGGCAGGCACGCCTCGATATGAGCTCGCGGAACTGCGCCATGCCAACCAGGCGCTCACCGGTCGCAATCGGGATCTTCGATTGCCGGGTAACCTGGAGCGTCGCATCGATATCCTCGGTCGGGCAGGGCTCCTCGAAGAAGAGCAGGCCATAGGGTTCGAGCGCCTGGCAGTAGGCGATGCCCATTGCCGGCCAGGTGCGGCCATGTAGATCGACCATCAAATCCATCTCATCGCCAACTGCATTACGGATGGCCTCGACGTAACGGGCCGCCTGACGCACTTGTCGTCGTCCTTCGACCGGCGCGGTACACGGCACTGCCATGAACTTGATCGCGGTGTACCCGGATTCCTTGATTGCGAGTGCGTTCTCCGCAAACGCAGTGGTTTCTGTGCTTTCGTACATGACGTTCATCTGGCCACCACCCAAGTGGTTGTACAAACGCACAGTGTCGCGTACGCGGCCGCCCAGAAGTTCGTAAACCGGCACGTCGAGTGCTTTACCCTTGATATCCCAAAGGGCCTGTTCGATGCCGCTGATCGCGCTCATGCCTTCAATACCAGCGCGCCAGAAATACTGGCGGGTCATGATCTGGTAGAGGTGCTCGATCCGGCGTGGGTCTTCCCCGATCAGCAACCGGCTGATGTCCTCGATTGAGCCCACGACGCCAGCGGTTTTCCATTCAAGGGTCGACTCGCCCCATCCGTAGAGGCCGTCCTGATCCGTCTCGACCTTGACGAAGATCCAGTTCCGCATGTTGGCGTTGACGACCAGGCTGGAGATACGGGTAATCTTCATACAGTGGTTACTCCCATTTCTTCTTCGAGTGGAGCGGGGAAATTGCGGGAATTTGGAACTAGCTGTGGCACTCCGCCCGCCTCTGCCGAGGCTGACGCATATATTCCGGGCAGCGTATAGTCCAGAGCCCGATGAACGTCGATCGATGGGGCGCGTTCGCCGCGGATAGTGGCGATGAAGTCCTGCAGCAACCAGTACTCGCTCGTGCCGTGGCCGCCCTGCCGCGCTTCCGGGGGGGCAGCCAGTCGCTCCGGTATGTACTCATCCGCAAAATCAGTAAGCGAATGCCACTGTGCGCCTGTGCCGCTTACGCGTGAAGGTTCGTGCACATCGCCAAGCCAGATCTTGCTTTCGTCACCGAAGCCACGCCAGGATTCGAACGCGCCTTTGGTGCCTTGCAGGGCGTAATAGGCCATCTGGTGCGGACGGGGGGAGACATGATCTACTCGAACCCGCAACGTTCGCCCACCATCGGTCACCATCTGCAGCAGGTCCATGGTGGGATGGTCTACTGATGCGTCGAATTTTGCACCCGGCACGGTAAGCGCGCTAACGCTCTTGACACGATCTCCGGTAATATAAAGCAACGGTCCCAGGCTATGCGTGCAGTACACACTGAGGCCACCCCTCCCACGCCACGTTAATTCACCTGTTGTCGAATACCAAAGATCTTTGCAGTCGTGGAGATATTCACCTTCGCCAAAATAGAGATCGCCGAATCGACCGGCGTCCTGAAGACGCTTGAGCAATTCCACTTCGTCCAGGTAGCGATAGTTCTCGGCCATCATATATGAGGCGCTGCTCCGATCTGCGGCGGCAGCCAACGCTTGGGCGTCTTCAAGCGTGTGGCACGCTGTAACCTCGCTCAGCACATGCTTGCCTGCATCCAGTGCAGCAATTGCCTGCCGTGCGTGATATGGGAGCGGTGAGGCGATTACGACCGCATCAATATCCGCTTCAAGGAACTTGTCAAGGTCAGTAAACGCTTGTGCTCCAATATCGGAGCCAACTTCCGCCGCTGTTTCACCGTCCACATCGTAGAGTGCGGTAACCTCCGACTCTCCCACAGCCTGACATATTCGGACAAAACTTTGTCCTCGACGGAGCCCAATTACCCCAAACCGTATCATTTGCACTCCTTTTCATTCGGTCTGTTAATCGCTTTTGCTGCGCGAGGATTACCCTTTGATGCCGGAAAGTGCGATCCCCCGCACGAAGTTACGCTGGAAGATGAGGTACACAACAATTGTCGGGATGCTTGCCAGAAGTGAACCCGCCATCACGGCTTGATAATTGGTCGCTCCCATTGATGTGGAAATCTGCACCAGAATCAGTGGAAGCGTGTACAAATCTTGGTTGTTGAGGACCACGAGTGGCCAGAGATAGGAATTGAACGCTCCTAGAAACGAGAAGATCGCAAGCGCAGAAAGCACGGGGCGGATTAGTGGGAGGATTATCTCCCAGTAGATCCGAAAATCACCTGCCCCATCGATCTTGGCGGCTTCGTATAAGTCCAGTGGGATTCCCAGGATGAATTGCCTGCACAGGAAAATTCCGAATGAAGAAACTCCTGCGGGGATCCAAAGCGCGGCGTAGGAATTCAGTAGACCTAAATCCAGCATCACCAGATAGAGAGGAATGAGCAGCGTCACAAAAGGCACCATTGTGGTTGCGAGAATGAAATAGAATAGCAATTGCCTGCCTGGGAATTGCAACCGAGCGAACACATAACCACCAAGCGATGATGTCAAAAGAGTAGAGAACACAATCAGTGAGCTGACAAACATGCTGTTGAAGTAGGCTCGGGGTAGACCAGATTGGCCCCAAACAAGTCGAAAGCCGTCCAGTGTCCACTCGCGCGGTAGTAATTGTATGGGTTGGGAAATGATGTCGGAGCCTGTTTTGAACGACCCGAATGCCAACCAGAGGAATGGGTAAACCATCAGGGCCGCGAAGGCCGTTAGCAAGAAGATAATGATGAGCTTCACCCAGCGACCGGAAGTCCATAACTGCGTGACTCGAAACCTTCCGGGAGATGACTGCGACTCCATTTTCAATCCCTCAATCCTAGTCCCGCGAAGCGAGAAAACGTTGAAACTGGATCACAGTGGCAATGAGCAGAAACATGAAAATGAAAATTGAAACTGCCGCCCCATAACCTAGATTTAGCGTCCTGAATCCGAGTTCGTAGGTGTAAACGGCAAGTGTGCGAGTGCTGAAACCGGGACCCATAAGTAGATAGAATTGTTCGAACATCTGCACGGTGGCGATGACACTCACGACTACCTGGTAAAAGATAATTGGCCGGAGTAACGGCAGAATGATGTCCTTTGTTTGTCTCCATAGCCCTGCACCATCGAGCTTCGCAGCCTCTAGCAAGTCGATGGAAACTTCGTTAATGCCGGCGAAGAATATGATCGACGCCCCACCCAGATTGGCCCAAACTACCATCGCGATAATGCACCATAGGGCCTGATCAGAACTATTTAGAAACGGCTGCGTCGGCAAACCGAATCGAGTTATCAGGCCGTTGAGCACACCGTCATTCGGCAAGTAAAGAAATCGCCAGAGCAGGATTGACACGATACTTGGAATGACTACGGGAATATAGAACAGGCCCAGGTAGAACCGCTGAAGAAATCCATTCGATAGCTGACTAATACCGAGTGCAATGAGGAAAGCACACGTGAGGGCAATCACAATTTCCGCCACCGAGAATATTGCAGTAACCTTGGCGGCTTGCCAAAAGTAATTGTCGCGCACGACATGGTCGTAGTTGCGCATTCCAACGTAAACGGGATCGACAATGAAATCCCAGTTATGAAATGAGAGCCAGATTGCACGATAAAACGGGTAGACGAAAATGACACCGTAGTAAGCGAGCAAGAGCAGTGCAACGCTGACGCCCATTCCAGATACGTTGTGCCACGGACGTATCGTCTTGCTTGACGCTTGATATTTACGAGTTACAGTCGCTGCCATCGGGACTTCCTTGACTCAAGGATTGGCAGCAGTACCCCACAGGAAGGGCACTGCTGCGCGGTGTGACGTTATCGGTTCACGTGACCGATCCGCTCTCGAGCCTGTTGTTCCTGGTCGTTCAAGTACGCGTCGGCGTTGGATAGAGCTTCCTGAATCGAAATTTCACCACGCATTGCCCGATCAAGTTCAACACCAGCTGGGGCTTGGTTGGCAACGTGATCCCGCGGAAATTGGGCTCGGGGCCACACAGACTCCGCGAGCAGTTTGGACACGGGACCAAACGCGGTGTCTTCGATCTTCGGGTCGGCGTACAGCTCCTTGCTGCACAGCAGGCCACTGTACTGATTGGTGGTGTCAATCAGCGATTCAGGTTTGTAAAGTTCCTGCACGATTCCAACACAGTGCTGGAGCTTAGTGTCGTCATCAGCCAGGCGGCGCGACAGCGTGGTCACGGCAATATGTTCTGGATAGACAACCTCGTTGGTAGCTTCGGCCAGCAATGGCGTTGGAATGCCGTTTGCCTCAACCGCTTCCTCGGACACGCCAATCGTCCAGGCCCCATTCATATGTGACGCCACTTTGCCCTGATTCCAGACATCGAACTCATTGTCAACGGACAAAAGGTCGTAGGAGTACGTGGGGTTGTCACCTGAGCCAAGATCGATCAGGCGAGCGAGGCTTGCTTCACCTTCAGCAGTTGCGAGCGTCCACTCGCCAGTTTCGCCGTTATAGAATTCCCCGCCTGTTTGCCATACCCAGTTTTTTACGAGGGACAATGCGGCTGAGACCGGAGAAAGGCCGGCTACAGTCATCCTGCCGCCCTCCATCACCGTCAGTTCCCGACCTGCTTCAACCAAATTTTCCCATGTGGCTAACGATGTAGCATCGATGCCTGCTTGCTGAAACATAGCGCCGTTGTAGGTGGTGACTGCCGAACGGGCGCCAGCCAGAAGCGGCAAGTAGTAGATGGAGCCTTCCGGCATGTCGAGCGTGGCCAAGGTGGTGGGAAAGAGCGTTTCCTCCAACTCCGCCTGAGTACCAAGAAGACCATCGAGATTCAGAAAGAGCCTCGAGATATCGGTGGCTACATACCAATCGGTATAGCCCATGATGATATCGGCCTCGTTACCCGCAGCAACGGATGGTAGAACCTTGGCGAGAAGGTCGGCAAATGCAATAGGCTGAACCGTAACCTTAACGTCGTTACCGGCAGCAACATAATTCGCGGCGGCCTCTTGGTAGGCCGTGACGATGGGACCGAAGTCTTGAACCCAGATTGAGATTTCTGTGCCACCCTCACCAACCGACACTGGCGCGACAGTCGGTTCAGGCGTAAGATCTTGCGCTAGTCCGTACCGAAGTGTTGAACCGAAGCCGATCGTAGCGGCAGACGCCGCCGCTGTATTTTTCAGGAACGTGCGTCGATTGGAATGGCTGAACATTTTCGAATTCCTTTAAATGACTGACGGTAGAGCAGGAAAAGTGAGTAAGCAGCTGTGACCGTGGCGCCTCCTTCCCAGTCGTTTCGTCTAATCCGTTCCTAAAGCGAAACCTGGCGGGTCATGGTCCGGTACAAGTGTTCGATGCGAAAGGGATCCTCTCCAATCACCAGGTGGCCAACGTCTTCAACCGAGCCGACGACGCCTGCCGTTTTTCATCCCAGAGTTCACTCGCCCCAGCCATAGAGACCCTCCTGGTCGGTTTCGACCTTGGCAAAGATCCAGTTGCGTATATTCGCATTGTCAACGAGGCTGGAAACGCAGGTGATCTTCATGGCATGACACGCTCCTTTGATAACGCTTGGTCGGGCAGACGACTAAATCGACGAACCAGCCGCCCCGTCGACGTTGAGTGCAACGCCGGTGACACCGCTCGCATCGTCCGAGGCGAGAAAAAGCACCGCCTGCGCCACCTCCCGGGTGGTGACCATCCGGCCCAGCGGTTGCTGCTGCCTGATGATAGGGGTCAGCTTGTCCAAGCCGCCCATCTCCTCCGCCAGTTGCCGGTTCATCGGCGTGTCGACCCAGCCAGGGCAGATGCAGTTACTCCGAATACCCCGCTCCGCATAGGTCACCGCCAGCGATTTAGTGAAGCCGATGATGGCGGCCTTGCTCGTCGTGTACGCCTCGTAGTTCGGCTCGGTCAGGAACGCCATGACCGAACTGGTGTTCACGATCGACCCGGCTCCCCGCTCAACCATCCCCGGTAGCACGGCGCGTGCCATCAGCATCATGCCGCGCAGGTTGATCGCCATCAGGCGATCCCAGGCTTCATCATCGCTCGCCAGGAAATCCGGACTCTCCATGATGCCGGCGTTGTTGAACAGGATGTCGACCTGCCAGCTGGCCGAGGCAGCCATCGCCATCGCCAACTCTGCGGTCCGCCTCTCCGCAACATTACCGACGCAGAGAAGCACGTCGTGGTCCGCCACGCCAGCCAGGGATGCGCGAACCTCCTCGAGGCCGTCACGGTTCCAGTCGACCAGGACGAGGCGGGCACCCTGCTCGGCGAAGATCTCGGCCGTGCCTGCCCCGATGCCGGATGCAGCGCCAGTGATGATCGCGGTTTTACCTTCGAGTCGCATGGTCACACTCCCCGTGTTCGGGCTTGCGTTGCGGGCCACAGTGGCCACTGAAGCGGCCCGAATGCGTGTGGTTGAACGTATGGCAGATGTTCCGGAATACTCGTAGCTTTTCGTCGCTACTGGCTAGATTGATGGTTAACCGCATAGTGATCGCGCATGGCCTCGTGGCCTGGCATCGAGAGAATGGCGTCCACGAGACGTGTTGCCTGATCCATCGATGTCGTCCACGGGTCGGTCATCACGAGTTCCACCAGCCGCTCGCGGCTCCCCTCGTCGTACGCTGCCAGTTC
>JALZMD010000176.1 GCA_030858375.1 Chloroflexota bacterium | reverse complement strand
TCCGCAATGAGTGGAACGTGGGAGAAGTTGCCAGAGGTCGGTGAGGAGGTTCCGGAACGGTACGGAATTCTCAACGCGTCTGACACAAGGTAGTTCGAACGCGAGGTGGCCACGCCCGATGCCCTCGATACGCCTTCCGGCAATGATGACGGGATCATCGCCATCGTCGCGCGGACTTATGCCGGATTGGACAGCAACACTGGTGAGGTATCCGAGGAAGGGCTCAGGGCCTACATACAGATTGCGGCGTTTGCGGACCCGGCCCGTGCAGAAGCGAGATTCGCCCCCATCCAAACGGCCGTGATCAGTGAAATTGACTCGGACGAGTTGCGTCTCGAAGCAACAGCGGCAGAACTCTCGGCTGAGGGGGTGGCTGCCTACGCCGGAGTGTCTGAGCGTGAGGGTGAGCAATTCTCGGCCGCATTGGTGTTCGCCTGGTCAGGCACATACGTCGTTACGGTCCTGGTTGGGGATCATGGCGAACCCAATAGCGCGCTGAGTTTTGCCCTCGACCTGGCACAAGCGATTGTCGACGCCGAGACAGGATCTGGACCGGATCAATTCAGCGGCGACGGCTCCTCGAACGGCGGCGTGTGGGACATGCTGCCCGCCTCCGGCGACGACGTGCTCGATGGGCTGGAGGCGATCAAGGACGAAGAGGTGTACCCGTAACTTGCGATGGATAGGCCCCACTCGCCTCACGTCGAAGATACAGTCAAACGTCATGCCGAGTGAAAGTCGAGGCATCTCTTCACCAGATGGGACAGTTGGGCCGCCACCACGGCAAGATTCTCGCAGCCCGGCGGGGTAACTCAACGGTCAATGGGACGACGGCTCCCGCCCACGACACCAGGCCGCACCACCCGGTCAAACGTGCGCCCGGTTCGTATCCCCCAGAAACCACATGTCAGGTTCGTCAGCCACTTCGCCCCGTTTAAGTTCCTCCCGCAGATCGTCGGACTGGGCAAACAGCCTTGCCCGTTCAATGTCATCCCACTCGAGGTAGATAAGAATTTCGTTCGGATCGGAAACACTGCGGAAAAGCCGGCCAAGCTGGCAGCCGTGGGCGCGGCGGGTAGCTTCCTGCTCGTCGAAGACTGCCTGCCAGGTTGCATAGTCGGTCACCTTGTGGCGGATGAGCAGCGTTGGCATGAATCTTTCCCCTGGGTCACACGCATCGGTTCGTTCCCATGGCGACCTGGCCTTGTGCCAGCGGCCGTGAGCGATATCGATCGCTCTCCTCGTCACAATGTTCCGTGCCGCACCGAAGCGGCAGTCGCTCCGATGGCTACCTGGATGTCCCTGACCAAGGGTCAGCGACGAATCGGGGCGACACGCGCGCAGAGGAGGGCACAGTGGGGCCGGCTCTGTCGCTCATGTCTTGCCCCTCCTCGCCGCCGCCATGACGCACTCGATGACCCTCTCGCACCTTATGTTTTACCGCGCCGGGAGCCAGCCGCGTTGCAGCGCCTGGGGAATGGCTTCAGTCGCCGTCGGTGCGCGAAATCGACCGGGGACGCCTAGGGCGCGGGCGTGGCGGTCGCTCCGACCGGCGCGAACGGGTAGACCAACTCGCCATCGCCAACGTCACCTGGGGTGGTCAGCGCCAGCTGCGGCCCGCCGTCAGCACCCTCCTGGAGCGTGACCGTGAGCGACGGCGTGTAGCGGGCGATGGGCGGATCGACGAAGCGGTAGTCGACGACCGTGCCGTCTGCGTCGATCTGGGGACGGAGCTCGGAGCGGAGCCGCTGGCGGCGAAGATGAGCACTTCCTCTCGGAGCGCCAGCGTCACCTCGCCCAGGTCGGGGTTGGCGTGGCGACCCAGGTACGGCGTCACCGCCGCCGGGTCGACCGGGCCGAGCTGGGCCTGGAGATCGGACCACCCCTGGGCGGCGCTGGCGAGAGCGGGCGGCAGCAGGGCGTCGATCGCCGGCGGCAGGTCGAACAGCAACTCCAGCAGGCGCAACATCACCACATTGCCGAACAGGGCTTGCTCCGCCCCGTTCGTCAGCACCACGACGCCGACGTCCCCCTCCGGCAGGAAGGCGACCTGGGACGTGAAGCCGAGGGTGGCGCCGCTGTGCCAGATAAGTCGCTGCCCGCCAATTGCCCCAGACACCCAGCCCAGCGCGTAGTTTTGAGCCAGGGTCGCGGTGATGGCGGGCGTTCCCGGTGGCGGTGGTGGGAAGGCCACCCCCGGCTGCCAGGTCCGCTCCAGATTGGCCGCCGACACGACGCGCGTCCCGTCCGGGGCGACGCCGTGGCTGAGTTCGGTCTTGATGTAGCTGGCCATCTCCCGCGCGCTCGACCACAAGCCACCGGTCGGCGCGACCGGCACTATCCAGGCGTCGTCTTCCAATGGCGACAACGAGTGGAACGATCCGGCGAGGTTCTGGGCATGGGGCGTGGCGTGGTCGTCGTCAGCCACCACGTCGGTCAGGGAGAGCGTTGAGCGGGGCATGCCGATCGGGTCGAGCACCCGCTCTCGCAGCGCGATCGCGTAGGCTCGGCCAAGGTCGTCCGGCGACCCGCCGTCCGCCACCGCGGCGGCGAAGCCGCCGGTGGCCACCATCTGGTTGTTGTACTGGTATTGCTCACCATAGGGGGCGGTCAGCGGCAACTTTGCCATGCTGGTC